>JAHJHP010000072.1 GCA_018823705.1 Candidatus Omnitrophota bacterium
AGATATCGAAGGCCAGCTCCAGCAGTTATTCGGGACGCGCGTCCGCATCATCCACGGCAAGAAGCGCGGTCGCATACAGATAGAATACTATTCGACCGAGGATATGAATCGCATACTCGATATGCTTAATGCGGCGAAAAAGCCTTGACGAAGGCCGGTCAGATTGATTAGAATGTTTTAACCTTAAATAGGAGAGGATAACATGGCAGAACAGACATTGGTTTTGATCAAGCCGGACGGTCTTAGTAAATCTCTTACCGGTAACGTGCTTGCGAGGCTGTCCGAGACTAAGCTCGAAATAGCGGCGGCACGAATAGTGCAGGTGTCGAAAGAACTTGCCGAGCAGCACTACGCGCTATTAAAAGATAAGCCCTTCTTCACGGACCTGATCAAATATATCATGGGGGATTATCACAAGAAGAAAGTAATGGCGCTTGTCTATTGGGGCGATGACGCGCTAGCCAAGGTGAGGAAGATATGCGGCGCAACAAATCCGGAAGAGGCGGATCCCGTTTCGATCAGGGGCGCATACGGCCGCATTACGACAAAAGGCGTTTATGAAAATGTTATCCACGCGTCGACAAATATCGAGGAAGCCGAGCGGGAGATAAAGCTCTGGTTTTCGCCGGATGAGATAATAATGGAGCTTTATCCGTCGAAGAAGGTTATGGTGTCGGTGGAGAAAAGGGTCTGGGTATAGGGGGAAAAGATGGTAAGATCGATGACGGGTTTCGGCAGAGGGTCGGTGAAAGTAAAAAGCGGCAAGATCGCCGTCGAGATAAAGACAATCAACCATAAATTCTTTGACGTTGCGTGCAGGCTCCCGACGAACATTGCGGCGCTTGAAGAGAAGATAAAGGAAGTCATCCAGAAGAGGATAATGCGCGGCAAGGTGAGCATTAGCCTGACGTGCGACGGAAAATTGCTTAAGGACGAGCGGTTTGTGATAAACAGGGATGTGGCAAAGAATTATCATGACGAGCTCCTAAGACTTAAGAAGTATCTTGGGCTGGCCGCTGATATAACCATAAAAGAATTGGTGGCGCTGCCGGGAGTCCTGAGTTATGATCCCGGGGATGGGAACTTGTCCAGGGCCTGGCCGAAAGTTAAGTCGGCCGTGGAGAGAGCGCTGACAAGTCTTGTGGCCGACAGGGCGAAAGAGGGAAAAGCGCTGGCCCTGGAACTCTCAGTGAGGTCCAGGAAGATAGTGAAACTGCTCGCGTTCATCAGGTCGAGGGCCCATTTGAATATTGACGAATATAAGAGGAGATTTGAGTCGAGGGTAAGGGCGCTGACGGGCGGACGGGATATAGATATGGGCAGGCTTGAGATGGAAGTGGCGATATTCGCGAAGAACTGCGATATTTCGGAAGAGATCACGAGGCTCAAAAATCATCTGGAAAACTTCGGCAAGACGATCTCCGGCGGAGAAGAGGTAGGCAAGAAACTGGACTTTATAGCGCAGGAGCTTCACAGAGAGATAAATACGATAGGTTCCAAAGCGAGTGATTTTAAGATCTCGAAAAATGTTATCGAGATCAAGAGTGAAATAGAGAAGATCAGGGAGCAGGCGAAAAATCTAGAGTGACAAGATCTGCCGCAAAACGCCACAAAGCCAGGATATTTGTAGTGTCCGCGCCGTCGGGATGCGGTAAGACCACGCTCTGCGACAAGCTTCTCGCTAGCGGACTTGATCTCGTCAATTCCATATCGATGACTACCCGGCGCCCAAGGCCCGGCGAGAGAAAGGGCATCGATTACCGTTTCGTTTCCAGAAGCCGTTTCCTCGCCCTGGTAAAGAAGAACGCTTTTTTGGAACATGAAGAAAATTTCGGCAACCTCTACGGGACTCCCGCGGAGTTTGTGAAGGCAAGATTTGCCGGGGGCAGGTCCATCCTGCTGAGCATAGACGTTAAGGGCGCGATGAAGATCAGGCGGGCGTTTCCGAAAAACAGCGTCCTGATATTTATATTACCGCCATCGGTAAAGGCGTTAAAGACACGGCTCGATCTGCGCAAGTCTGATTCGCCGGAAGATGTGAAGCGAAGGCTGGCGCTGGCGAAAAGAGAGATGGCTCTCGGCCGCAGGTACGACTATAGGATAGTCAATGATAAGCTGGATGATGCTTACAGGACGCTCAGGAAGATAGTGCTAAAAGAATCGGAGGATACGGAGCATGCATAAAGTCGATATAGCCCATCTGTTCAATCAGACCGGGAGTTCATACAAATTGGTGATACTTGCGGCCCGACGGGCGATAGAGCTAAGCGAAGGCGCGCCGAAACTCATAGATGCGCCGCCGCACACAAAAGCGATGAATGTGGCGATAGAAGAGATATCGCAGGGCAAGATAACCTATAAGATAAACACAGACAAGTGAAGAAAGCTATCCAGACTGTAATCCTCGGTGTAACGGGTTCGATCGCCGCGTATAAAGCCTGCGAACTTACGAACCTCCTCAAAAAAGCGGGCTTTGACGTCCGGGTGGTGCTCACCAAAGAGGCAAAGGAGTTTGTAACGGCTCTCACTATGCAGACGCTTTCAAAAAATAAAGTGATCACGGATATGTTTGAGGCGCCTGAGGCGTGGGATCCGGTGCATACATCCATAGCCGCTCAAGGAGATATCATATTAATAGCGCCGGCCACAGCGAATATAATAGCAAAGCTTGCCGCCGGCATATGTGACGACATATTGACTTGCGCCATCTTTGCTTCCGATCGGCCCGTATTGATAGCGCCTGCCATGAATGATAAGATGTATGGGCATCGGATCACCCGGGATAACATAGCCAGGCTGAAGAAGATAGGCTACCACTTCATAGGCCCCATAAAAGGACATCTTGCCTGCGGTTGTGATGCCATGGGCCATATAGCGGACACAAAGGATATAATAGCGGAAGTCAAGAGGCTGGTGAAGTGATCCCCGTTAGAAGCCCAAAGAATTACAATCGGTGTAAAACTTCTAACGGGGTGAAGACGGTTACGAAGAAAGCGCCGGTCATTCTCATAGCCGCGGGGCCGACACGGGAGAAGATAGACCCTGTGCGGTTCATATCAAATTATTCCACAGGAAAGTTCGGATATGCTTTAGCCGGTGAAGCCATAAGGCGGGGGGCGCGGGTTACGCTGGTGAGCGGCCCTACGTGTCTTGAAGCGCCGCAAGGAGTCAAGCTTATATGCGTGGAGAGCGCCATAGAGATGAGAAGGGCGATGCTCTCGGAGCTTAATAGGGCGGATTATGTAATAATGTCAGCGGCGGTCTCGGATTGGAGGCTGAAGAAGGTATCGTCACGCAAGATAAAGCGATCCTCCTGCAAGGTAACTCTGGAATTAGTGGAGAATCCGGACATATTGAGTGAGATCTGCGCCAGGAAAGCCGGCAGAGTGGTGGCGGGGTTTGCTCTTGAGACAGAAAACCTGGAAACTAACGCGCTCAAGAAATTATTGGGTAAGAATGCCGATATAATCGTGGCGAACGCTCTAAAAAGACGCTCTGCCGTTTTCGGCGATAATAATACGGATATAGTCATAATAGATAGGCTTGGCAATAAGGTCAGGGCGCGCAATCGCCCTAAGAAGGAGATGGCCGGGATTATCCTTGACAAGATATTGAGCTTTAATATATAGTTAAAATTTCGAGGGCTACATGAAAAGCGCTATAATGACACAACATCCTAATAATAAAGGAGTTACCATTATAGAGTTTATCGTGGTGGTCATTGCATTTTTGGTGATAATTGGGGCTCTCACGCCGTTTGTCAATATGGCCCGGGCCAGATCGCGTAGTAAGGCTTGCGCAAATAACCTTAGGAAGATAAGCCTGGGCCTGCATTCATATGCCGCAGGCCATAACGATTCTTTTCCTGCGGGGCTTGGGGAACTATATCCGGTATATGTGGATACGGAGAAGGTCTTTGATTGTCCCGCAACTAAGAACATAGGCACCAAAGAGAAGCCCGAGTATAGATACGCGTTTGGGCTTACAGAACTGACGCCGTCCAAAGAGACCATGGTGGAAGATCTCGACGGGAATCACAAGAGGGACGGCAAAAATATATTGAGAGTGGACGGGTCCGTAGAATGGGCAGCCCCCGCGCGTTAGAGAGCGGGGATCGCGCCGTCATTGCGACGGTGTCGCAATGAACGAAACACCGTCATTGCGAGGGCCGAAGGCCCGAAGCCCGCCTGCCCAACATTGGTCCCTGCGCAGTCGGGCAGGCAATCTCGTTTTAGATTGCTTCGTCAGAAAATAGTCCGACAGCATCTTTCTCGCAATGACGAGACACTTTCAATGGTTGAGTTGGTATCGTGCGGGATAAAACAACCGCAGAAAAAGAGTCGGCGACGTACCCAAGTGGCCTAAGGGAGGAGTCTGCAAAACTCCGATTCAGCGGTTCAAATCCGCTCGTCGCCTCCAATTTTTGCCGGGCAGTTAGCGCAGTTGGTTAGCGCACCACGTTGACATCGTGGGGGTCAGAGGTTCGAGTCCTCTACTGCCCACCAATTACGATTTGGCCTTCGCCAAAAAGTGTGGATCTGTTTTTGGCTTCGGCCTGCTAGAGTTAAACAATAGCAGGGCTAGCGCCCAAATCGTTTTAAGGAAAACCTAAATCGGTTTTCCTTAAGGATCCTTTCCCTTATGTTGAAGTGATGGGGGTAACAGTTCAGTCATAGAAGATCCCCGTCATTGCGAGAAGGATGCTGTAAGGCCGTTTTCCGACGAAGCAATCTCGTTCGGCCTTCGCCAAAAAGTGTGGATCTGTTTTTGGCTTCGGCCTGCTAGAGTTAAATGAAGGCAGGGCTAGCGCCCAAATCGTTTTAAGGAAAACCTAAATCGGTTTTCCTTAAGGATCCTTTCCCTTATGTTGAAGTGATGGGGGTAACAGTTTAGTCATAGAAGATCCCCGTCATTGCGAGAAGGATGCTGTAAGGCCGTTTTCCGACGAAGCAATCTCGTTCGGCCTTCGC
>JAHJHP010000073.1 GCA_018823705.1 Candidatus Omnitrophota bacterium
TCAGTCATTAAAGAACCGAAGATATTCCTAAAAGGAGATGAAGATGGCCTTAGAAAACTGGTGTCAGGTAGGTAAGCTTGTTAAGCACAAAACGAGCAAAGAGGAAATAAGCGCTATTTATGGTGTCATTGACAGGTGCTTAAACGATGCCGGCTTAAAAGGACTCTCCAGCGATCAGAAATATATTCTTTCATATCAGGCTGCCATGGACGCGGGCATGGCGCTTATATATTGCTATGGTTATAAACCTATCAAAGCGGGGCATCACTATATAACATGGCAGTGCCTTAAAGATTTATTTGGCGAGAAAGAACGAAAGACTATTCTTCTTTTCGAGGGTGCGTCTAAAAAGCGCAATAAACTTAGCTATGATATCGCTGGTATTGCGTCACAAAAAGAAGCTGACGAAATGTATCAGGAATCACGCGATTTCGTAAGTATCGTAAAAGACGAGATAACCAAATTGTCAGATATATAACATCGAACATGAAGCCGGGCTTTCCGCGTTTTTTCTGCCAGTTGTGATAAGAATAATATTTTTAATCCGTATATTATGAATAAGATAAAAACTAACAGACAGTTATTTTTTACTTGACAAGAATACGAAAAATCGCTATAATGCAAATTAGTAGTTAGGTACGAAGCTCTCAACAAGAGAGCTATTTTTTGAAAGAATATACTAACAAATGGTTAGTTTAATGCATCGCAAATTTTAAGGATTGAATGGATAAAAAGCCGGGTGTCGGAAAACCACGAGAAAGGGAGGGGGTAAGGTATTACCCCATATATTACCGCTTTAATGGCAAGAAGGTAATCAATACTTCTGTAAAAGCTGAATCAGAAGTTGATGCCTACCGCCAATTAAAGATACGCATAGCCGACTTTCATTCCACTCCCCAAGCAACAGGGAATATTGTAGCTAGCCTTGAGACTGTTAGAGAGGCTCTCCGCAGAGATGTTGCCGGAGACTTCTCTAATAAGAAGGATTCAAACTATCTTGTGGAAAACACTTTTACGCGTTTATTTATTGACTTCCCTAAGAAGCATTATCCGAATCTCTCCAGTTGTGGAAATCTTCCTGTTGGCTTCTTCAGAAGATATAAATCTTACTTTTGCGAGGAACTTAATCGTACGGCAGGACTAAGGGGAGAGATAATCCGCATTAAATCGTTAATGTCTCGAATAAAACATCTTGGTTATTGCACTGCGCAGGACGTTGAGCAGATCAGAGAGATACCTACACCTGAAGGGGTTGCTCGGCCACTCCCTAAGGTTTCCGATGCACAGATAATCAAGCTATTGGACTATATAAAGAAAGACCGAGTGGACTATTACAGGCCTATAAAGTTTATGGCTATGGTAGGCAGAAGAGTAAAAGAGACTTGCAGTATAACTATGCGAGATGTAGAGGGCGGGCTTGATAATCCTCTTGTTATTCGCACAAAGCCGTTGACTGCCAAGAATAAGAAGGCCTTACCGCCTCCTATATATCTTGATGATCCTGAATTGAAGTTGCTTATCAAGAGTGCTATGGCGAATAACAGGACGGATTGGTTATTCCCCACAAGACATGGCAAGAAGATGACAGCTAACTATATATGGAAATACCTTGATGATCTTATGGAGCGTAATGTAATAGGGATTAGGGTTACATCTCACACTTTCCGAAAGCTATTTCTCACTGAGGCCAATAGGGGCGGTTTAAACAAAGATTCAATGGCTATGGCCAATATAAAGAATGTTGCTGTAATGATGAAGCATTATGTGGAAAGCACGCCTGAAGGACAGGCGAATCTTCTTGCTAAAATGCGAGGCGATAATGTATAATTGCGATTGTAAAAAAGGTTGTAAAAGTGGGGATTACCGTCGGATATGTTGGGGTATCCTTCCCTCACCACCAACTTTACTCGAGTTACAACTGTAACTCGTTTAATATAAATGACTTATGTGAGGTAGAAGTATTAGACTTAAACGATGAGAGTATAGACATGAAAAAAGCACTGGTTAAGCCTTAGCCAGTGCTTTTTATTGGGCATTTAAAGAAAATTTGAGGCAATTTTAAGCGGTCATGTCACGAGTTAGTCAGAAGCTATATGCTGAAGAGTCTTCTTGTTCTACTGCATCAAATTTGCTACAATAGTGGCTCATAGAAGGGTAGATATGGAAATTGACCGTTTAATAGCATATTGACTAGAGAGGCGTTGGTTTTAGACTAACGCCATTTTTATTCCTATAGTAATAAAAATATAAAGAAAGGAAGAGGGCCGCATAGATAATTAATTCCCGTTGTATTCCTGCGACGGTCGTGAACACGGGGCACAATACGTGCCTATAGGTAGCTTCACAATTGGCCATTCGTATAGTATAGGCCATAGACAAAAAGCTAAAATTACTTTGCGGCCCTCTTCATAATAAATGGAAAAAATGCAACTAAAATTAACAGCGTCGGACGATGAACAAATAACCAAATTTAAAACGTTAAAGAATTATTACGATATTGCTAATTTGCTTGAAGTCGAAAGCCGTTATTTAAAATATCTTTTATATCACCCAAAAAAAACTCATTATAAAATATTTTTCATCAAGAAAAAATCTGGAAATTTAAGGAAAATATGTGCACCCATATCATCGCTAAAGATAATACAGCAAAAATTGGCCCATGTTTTATATTTAATATATGCAGCGAAACCATCAACGCACGGTTTTTGTCCAAATAAAAGCATAGTAACGAATGCACAGCTACATATTAAGAAGAAATACGTTTTCAATATTGATATAAAAGATTTCTTCCCTTCAATCAATTTCGGAAGAGTTTATGGTATGTTTAACGGCTGGCCTTATGGCTTACCATCCAGAGTATCTGCAGTACTGTCCAAAATCTGTTGTAATGATAATGAACTTCCGCAAGGAGCACCCACTTCTCCGATTATTTCCAATATGATTTGTGCCAAGCTGGATAGCAAGCTACAAGAATTGGCAAAAAGATGCAATATAACTTATAGTCGATATGCAGATGACATAACATTTTCTTCTACATCGAGACTGCCAAAAGAGATAGTGGAGTTTGAGATACTAGATAGTAGCGTAGCCATTACAACAGGAGAAAGGCTAAGAGGTGTTTTAAACAATAACGGTTTTGAGATAAATAATGAAAAAGTCAGGTTAAAATATAAAACAAACCGTCAAGAGGTAACGGGCTTAACGGTGAACGAAATTACTAATACTAAAAGAAGATACGTTAAACAAGTGCGTGCTATGTTAAATGCATGGGAAAAATATGGATTAAAAAAAGCCGATGAAGAGCACTTCAATAAATTTAATATAAAACAAAGAAATCCTGAATTTAAAAAAGCATCCTTTATGCAGATTGTAGAAGGAAAAATAAGTTTCATCAAGATGGTAAAAGGAGAAAAGTCTCCAGTATATAGAAAGCTAGCTAACCGATTTATTAATTTATCAGGAAAGAAAAAACTAAAATATTTTATAGACCCTAATGATGAAATAAAAGCAGCTCTTTGGGTTTTGGAGGATGATATCACTGGCTATCAAGGGTCGGCATTCATGTTATCAGGTGTTGGTCTAGTTACTTGTCAACATGTTCTCAGTAAAAATATACAAGCATTTAAATGTGAAGATCCGAGTAAAAAATATCGGGTCTCTAGCGTGTTGCAAGATAAAGACTGCGACTTAGCGATTCTCAAAATCGACACAGAAGACTCGCATTATCTTAAAGCTGGCAGAAGTGAAGTAATTAGGCATGGAGAGTTGATAACTATTGCTGGTTTTCCTCAATATAGATTAGGTGGTTCACTCATTATTATTGAAAGCAAAGTAGCGGGTTTTTATCCTAGGTTCAATTTTAAAAGGATACTTATTGATAAACAGATTGTCGGTGGTAATAGCGGAGGCCCTGCTTTAAATAGAGATAATGAGGTGATAGGCATTGTTGCTACTGGAGCTGAGAATTTTGAGACAACAACAAAAACAATAGAATATGGTATTATCCCAATTGAACTTATATTTGAAATGCTTAAAAAAAGTGAAATATGCATATAACGTAAGGACTGTGCCATCCCACAAAGTGCCACCCTGTTAATTCTAGGGTGTCCCCAAATAGGATGGCACCAGGCACCGGAACTAATAGCACTCTGCGTAAATACGTAATGGCGAATAAGAAGGTGAGGTGATAACATGGCAGATTGGAAAAAATCATTAGAAGAATCATTGATGGACAATTTAGCAAAGAGACCTGCATTAAATTTTTCCAAATCCCTTATGTCAGCATATATCGAAATAAAACAAGAAGAAGATTATCTGAACGGTTTGGCTGATAGTCTATCAATATCAAAAAAGAAAAACTACACAACGTCCCGTAATATAGTATTGAATATTCATTTGAAGTTAGAACGCATAATAGATTTTTGTATTGTTGACTGCCTTTTTAGCGGAGCGAAAGAAATGGAATTAAAGGCAGATGTAGCAACGCTTATAGATGTGGTCTCTGATATAGATTTTTATAAAAAACTTAGAATTATAAAAGGATTATCCGCATGTAAGCCATCTTCGATAAAAACGCTTATAAAAATAAATAACTTAAGAAGAGCTTTTGCTCACGGATATAAAGAGGAGCATAAAGATTATAAGTATTGTGGCACTCTTATATTCGATAAAAAAACGGTAGAAAAATTGATGGCGGATTATGGGGAAATTTCAAAAGAAATATATGAAGGAAAAATATTTGAGTAGAAGAGCGATGAATAACAGAGCCATAGGATATGTCAGGTGCTCAACCGATCTACAAGAAATGTCTATACCCGATCAGGGAATGAAGGGACGTTTTCAAAACTCATCTTAGATCTGTTTTATTTCTCATCTCAGAACTGTCTCCTGAATAGGTATTGTGTCCCCCGATTATTGTGGCTAAGAGCTGATTAAATAACGGAGGTGTGATATGATTAAAAAGCTAATGAGGCATAAGTATTTTTGGCATTTTGCAATAACAGGCTTTGTTATAATTGTGATTATTCTGTTTGTTACCCGTCTCTAAACAAAGCCTCGACTTTCGGTAAGCACTAGAGCTGGGGATCTATTGACGTAAACAAGAAGAAATGAGGATGCCAAGGCAGGATATTTACGGATTGTGTACAGAAGGAGCTAATGACATGGAAATAAAGGTGCAGAAACTCGGACAGGAGGAGCTTAGGAAGATGGGTGCCTTTGCATGGCCTATCTGGACCAAAGAGGTCTCACGGTTTGACTGGCATTATGACTCTGTGGAAGAATGTTATCTTTTGGAAGGCGAAGTAGTGGTAGAGGCTAAGGACGGAAAGAAGGTAAATTTTAGTAAAGGTGATTTTGTGACTTTTCCGAAAGGTCTTTCATGCGTCTGGGATATTAAAAAGCCCGTACGAAAGCACTACAATTTCCGGTGATGTTTACGACTTCATGAAATACATGTGTATAATGGGCCATCGCAAACAAAAAAGGAGTGTGACGTCGGTGCCATACCACAAAGTGCCACCCTGTCAATTCTAGGGTGTCCCCAACTAGGATGGCACCATTACTGGATTAAGTCTTGGTGATAAGGACGCTGAGGGAGAGATGAGTTAAAATTGAAAAAACTCTTAAAAATGAGAAAAATGAGGCTCGCCAGTATTGTAGTGCTCGTGCTTTTCGTGCTACTTATGGTATACGCCAATATAATTATAATCAATCAACGGTATCATTGTGCTATTGAACTCTTCGTTTACAACAATCTTCTCGTAGCCCACAATGCAGGCGGCTCAAGCGGAATGGACCAGGAGCTCACCCGTATACTATCCGATGATAAAAAGTCATATAAACTTGAAGTGGCGGAGAAATTTAAAAAAGATTTACCAAATATAAAAAACCTCAATAAGTTTTTAGAGGTTAATGTAGAGGAAAAAACAACTCATATAAAACGCCTAAAGTTTCTGCGAACCGTTGCAATCGCATGCATAGTAATTCTATTAATATTGCGAATTATCATGTATCTTTTCCTGGCCAAAAAAAGAACTAAAAAATAAAGTCGGTGCCATCCCACAAAGTGTCACCCTGTCAATTCTAGGGTGTCCCCAACTAGGATGGCACCATTACTGGATTCTGAATTGAGGGGTTTAAACTATGACGCAAAAAGATAAAACCAAAGTAGAATTAAGCGACAAGATAAAGCGTCTGCAAAAGCGGATAGCGGAACTCGAGACAGGAGATACCGAGCGCAAGCAGATTGATGAGGCGCTGAAGAAATCCGAGGACCTATACCGCGTATTATTCGATGGCGCGGCGGATCTGGTCGCCGTTGTTGACCTTTATGGAAATTTTATCGAGCTCAACAATAAGTTCGAGGAAGAGAGCGGATGGTCAAGAAAAGAGATGCTCGGCAAGAATGTCATCACGAGCGGAATAATGACCCTCGAGTCGAGCGCTAAGATAGCGTACTACATGGCGCAAATAATTGCCGGGAAAGATATCCCCATATTTGAAGTTACGGGAGTGACAAAGCAGGGAGAGAAGGTTCCGTATGAACTTAGGGCCGTTCTTATAAAAGCTTACGGTAAGTTGACGGCGATCCAGGCGATATTGAGAAACATTACCGAGCGCAAGAAGGCCGGGAAGGATAGAGAAAAACTTTTGCATGATATGAATGAGCGCATAAAAGAGCTTGGTTGTTTTTATGCCCTTTCCGAGGTTATCGCAAAGCCCGGCATCTCGCTAGAAGTGATACTGCAAGGAGCGGTTGAGCTATTTCCTCCCGCATATCAATATCCTGAGATTGCCTGCGCAAGAATAGTTTTTGAAAATAGTGAGTTTAAGACCGAGAACTTTAGAATAACCAAATGGAAACAATCCGCTGATATCGAAGTAAATGGGAAGAAAGCCGGATATGTGGAAGTTTATTATTTGCAGGATAAGCCCCAGGATTACGAAGGCCCCTTCGTTAAAGAGGAAAGACAATTAATAGATTCAGTTGCTGAACGATTGGGAAGAATCTCCGAGCGTAAGCGGGCGGAGGGGACGCTGAAAGAGAGCGAAGAAAAGATTCATCTCCTGCTTGATTCCACAGCCGAAGCGATATACGGTCTTGACATGAACGGTAATTGCACCTTCTGCAATCAATCCTGTCTCCATCTGCTTGGATACAGGCATCCTGGCGAGCTGCTCGGCAAGAACATGCATTGGCAGATTCACGCGAAACACCCGGATGGAACGCCCTTCCCCGTTGAAGAATGCCGTATTTTTCAGGCATTCAAAAAAGGAGAAGGCACGCATGTGGATGACGAAGTACTCTGGCGTTCTGACGGCACATCTTTTCCTGCCGAGTACTGGTCGTATCCACAACACCACGATGGCGTGGTTGTAGGGGCTGTGGTGACATTCCTGGACATCACCGAGCGCAAGAAGGGGGAAGAGGCGTTAAAAGATTCCCAGGAGCTGCTCGTCCAGTCAGAGAAGATGTCCGCTATCGGACGCTTCTCGGCCGGTATCGCGCATGAGGTAAAGAACCCGCTGAGCATAATGTTAGGCGGACTCGAGTTTCTGGAAACGAAACTGCCGCATGGCGATGAAGATTCCGATAAGATGGTTAAGGTGGTCAAGGATGCGGTGCTGAGGGCCAATTTCACACTGGAATCGCTTATTCATTATGCTCGGCCATCTGATCTGATACGCGAAATGGTCGAGGTTTCGGAAATCGTAAACTTAACTCTCGGCATGGTTACAAGAAAG
The DNA here is from genome assembly GCA_018823705.1 of Candidatus Omnitrophota bacterium. Classification (GTDB taxonomy): domain Bacteria; phylum Omnitrophota; class Gorgyraeia; order 2-01-FULL-45-10; family 2-01-FULL-45-10; genus CAIMPC01. The sequence continues at coordinate 7,747 of JAHJHP010000073.1, forward strand.
GCAGGCCTGGCAAACATAACTATCGATGCCGACTTTGCGCAGGGTATGCGAGTCTCCGTAGACAAAAACCAGGTACATCAGGCGCTCCTTAATATTATAATGAACGCTATGGAGGCTATGCCAACGGGTGGAAATATCGCTATTAAAACATTCAAGGCGATAATGCCTGAAGTGTCGGGCGAAAAGTCATCATGTGTTATAGAGGTCATCGACACCGGCACCGGGATCTCACAAGATAACCTTATCAGGGTCACCGAGCCTTTTTTTACTACCAAAGGGAGCGTCGTAGGAACTGGCCTCGGACTTTTCATCACGAACAAGATAATGGAAAGCCATAACGGCAAGTTATTGATAGAAAGCACTGAGGGTAAGGGCACCGTTGTGAAAGTCGTCCTGCCGCTGGCGAGCTGACCACCATGTAAGGTCGGTGCCATCCCACAAAGTGCCACCCTGTCAATTTCAGGAGTGTCCCCAAATAGGATGGCACCAGGCACCGTGAGTAAGCGATCCGCAAAAATGCTTCAGAAGGTAAGGCCGAATCTGGTGCCTATCACCAGGGCGTCTTTTATATCTCCGGTCCCGCCCGGTTGTATTATATACTGAAGATCAGGCTGCAGGAACATCCACTTCGTTATCATAAATTTGTGCGTAAATTCCAGCATTAACTCGTATTTCTGCGTCGTCAACCCGGCATTTGACTGGGAACGTTTTATGTCATCGCTCCATTTTATGTAGACTACTTCGAACGCGGAGAGATCCTCGTCCCTTTCGGGTATCAGCCCCTTATAGATCAAGCCCGACATAATGAAGAAAGGGTAAATATTGATGTTCTCCGGTCCGATCGTTGTGACCGCCAGCGCCGTGAGCCCCTGGTCTTCGGTACCCTCTTCGTGGTACACCGCCTGGTCTGCATGCAGATATACATTGTAATTGCCTATGTGTTTTTTTTGCGCCAGGCCAGTGATCGAGTAGGGCGCCCCATTGATGTCGGAATACAGATCTCTGCAGGTCGAACCGTTATAATAGATCCCGGCCTTGTAATGACCCGGCATACCTTTTGAATCAGGACTCGTATTCGGCGCATAGGCTATCTCCTGCGCGAAGGCCATGCCCCTGCTGAGCCGAAGCGAAAAATCCAGCCCGGCGGCGGCTTGCCGCCCTACTTCTTTATCGGCGTTGTAGATACCGGAGGTAAGGTAAATGTCGTCGCTCAGATTCGCTTTTATACGCGCGCCCCAAACGGCCGTCGGATATACGGGGAAGAACATATTCAGAGGCAAACTTATCGGACAGCCGTCTACGGAGTTGCTGACGTATGTCCAGTAGAGAGGGGAGAAGCCGAAGTCGTCGCCTGTCGCTATTCTCCCGATCCTTGCATTCACCCGATTGTCCAGGAACGTTTTTTCCAGGAACATTTCGTAGAATCGGAACTGCTCACTGCCGTAGATACTGCTTGTGACGAGCACGTTTCCCACGATGTCCTTTGACAGGTTATTGCCGGTCCTCCATAATCCCGAAATATGAAACTGCGCGCCGATGATATTTGCCAGCTTCTCGAGGTCGAAGTTTATATCCCATCCCGTAGAACTGTCAAAACGCCCGGCCTGATGCATACCTCCCGATACATCGCCTAAGACATCGCATACGAAAGTGGACGTGAAGGTGACGCCCTCGTTGGCGATTTCGTCGCGCGTCCCGCCCCACTCGCCGGTCATGTAGACCTGTTTATTTTCGGGCAGCAGGGTCTGTTCGAAGTGCCTGTCCGACTTGTACGCATATACCGGAAAAGCGCTCAGCACCGAAAATATGACGGATAATACCGCCGCGCAATATCTTTTCATATATTTTATGGACCCCTTTATTTGTTCATCATCCCAAAGGCCCTCAGGCCCTTGTCCTTTTTTAGGAAATTTTCTATATCTTCGAGAGAGCGTCCTTTTGTCTCCGGAACATATAGATAGCAGAATATCAGCCCCGTCACGCAGATCACCGCATATAGCCAAAACGTCCCCGCCTTGCCGAGCTTATCGATAAAGGTGAGAAACGTGGACGCCACCACCAGATTGAATCCCCAGTTGGCCAGAGTAGCGATACTCATGGCCCTGCCGCGCACTCCGAGGGGATAGATCTCCGATATTATGAGCCAGAATATAGGGCCCAGGCTTATCGCGAAGGAGGCGATGTATAATACGACGCTTAATACCGTCAGCATCTTTAACGCCTCAGCCATTTGCGGCATATAGAAAGCAAGCCCCAATATCCCCAGGCTTATGGCCATGCCGGTCATTCCTATGTATAAGAGGGGCTTTCTGCCGATCCTGTCTATGAACCATATCGCCACGATCGTCATGAGCACATTGACCACGCCGACGCCCACGGTTGCCAGGATCGAGACTTTATGAGAGCTGAACCCCGCGAACTCGAATATGGTCGGTGCATAGTATATTATGGTGTTTATGCCGGTTAACTGCTGGAAGAAGGCCAGGGCTATACCTACGATGAGGGTCGGCCTGACCCATGGCGCCAATACGTCTTTCCAGGAGCTGGGTTTGGCGTCAAGAGAGTTTTGTATGGTTTTTATTTCTTCGCTCAGTTTATCCGGAGACATAGTTCTGGCCAGCGCCTTCCGCGCCTCTTCGATGCGGTTTTTGCTTACCAGCCACTTGGGGCTCTCGGTCAGAGCTATCATGCCCAGCACCAGTACGATTGCCGGTATCGCGCCTAGTCCAAACATCCATCTCCATCCACTCTCACCCGTGGATAGCATATAGTCGACCAGATAGGAGACCACTATTCCAAAGGTTATCATGAGTTGGTTCAGCGATACCAGGGCCCCGCGCGCGTTCGGCGGGGATATTTCTGAGATATAGAGAGGCGCGGTGTAAGAGGCTACGCCGATAGACACTCCTATCAGGAAGCGAAATCCGATTATCGCCCCGACACCTGAGGCCATCGAAGCGCCTATGGCGCCGACTGCGAACAAGAAGCCGGTCGTGAGCAGAACTTTTTTTCTTCCGAATCGGTCCGCGAGCGCTCCGGAGAAGGCCGCTCCTATCATGGCCCCAAAGAGTACGGAGCTCACCACTCTCTCTATCGCGCCGGACGATAAGCTAAACTGATCTTTTATGAATAGTATAGCCCCCGATATGACACCCGTGTCATACCCAAAAAGAAGGCCGGCTAGAGCTGCTATGCCGGCGGTAATGTATATATGAAACCTGAACCGATTTTCAGAAAAAGGCTTCACGCTATCTTTCATCTTAGCCCCCTTTATTTATTTAAGGAAAGTATACCATGTAATCCCGGAAAAGCAATGGGGTTGCTTCTCGGACTAAGGTATTTGTTATAAAGTGATGTATAGGGTATAATACTCTGTAGTGAAAGAAAAGGAGTAAACACTATGAGTGACTATCTTTTTTCAGGTATTTTAGTAGCTTCTAGCTTTGCTATCGGATCGATGCTTTATTTATTTGTTGCAGTCCTGATTAACCGGCGCGCCGCTATTTCCCCAACCTTGCTTAAGGTCGACCTGGGCCGCCTCAAAAGTCCGTTACGATTTTTGATACCGGTTTTGTGTATCGCGGGGGTTATCCATTTATTACGGCTACCGAAAGACGTGTGCGGTTATATTGGCCACTTTATTGAAATCCTGCTTATTGCGCTGTTTGGTTGGGTTACAATGAAGATTGTTTACATTATTCGCGATGCGTTTTTGAAACGTTATGATATTAATGCTCGGGACAATGTGCGTGCCCGTGGTATGTATACACAAATGCATATGATTTCAAATATCATAGGCGTGGGCATAGTTTTATTAACCATTTCTTTTATTCTGATGAGCTTCTCAGCAGTCAGGCATATAGGGGTAAGCATACTGGCTTCGGCAGGGGTCCTCGGGATAGTTGTAGGTTTTGCTGCGCAAAAAACCCTGGGGAATCTTATTGCAGGCGTTCAGATAGCCATCGCTCAGCCAATTCGGCTGGATGATGTGGTCATTATTGAAAATGAATGGGGCTGGATTGAGGAAATTACCCTTACTTTCGTAGTGGTGCGTATCTGGGATTTAAGGCGCCTGGTAGTCCCGATATCATATTTTCTCGAAAAACCATTTCAGAATTGGACGCGGACTTCGGCAGACTTGCTTGGAACTGTTTTTATCTATACCGATTACGTTGTACCCGTGAAAGAAGTTCGTAATGAATTAACGCGTATTCTGGAAAACAGCCCGAAGTGGGATAAGAAGGTCAACGTGTTACAGGTTACCAATGCAACTGAAAAAACAGTTGAACTGCGAGCGCTGATGAGCGCAGCAGATTCTCCTACTGCCTGGGCTTTACGCTGTGAAGTCAGGGAAAAGCTTCTTGAGTTTTTACAACAACGCTTCCCGGAATGTTTACCGCGGATACGCATTGAAATGAATAAGATGTTGGCCGCTTAGGGACACACAATTGTGTGGAGTGTCCCCAAGTGACACGTCCCCATAATTCGGCTTACTAAAAAAAGAAGGAGGAGCAAATGGGCGATAAAGGCAAGAAGGATAAGGACAAGCACAACAAGCAGGCAGAGCAAGCAAAGAACGAAGCAAACAAGAAAAAGCATGAGCAGACACACAAGCAACCCTGAGCGTTCATAAAACTTACCGTAAAAATAGGTCATGCCATCCCACAAAGTGCCACCCTCTAATCGGGGGACACAATACCTATTTATTACGCACTAAGGACCGCAGGGATATTTTTGAATCGATTAAGCCATTAAAAAGTAAGCTATATTGACTTGCATTTTGTCTCATAGTGGTGTATACTCTGTCTTATGTTCGGGGTTATTTTTTTTGACCACTAAGTAAAAATATTTATAAACCGAAACTAAAGCAGAGGAGAACAGTATATGAAATGCGCGCATTGTGGAAAGCTGTTGGATCACGTGGATTGTGAATGTAAGATGTGTACGTTTTGCGGCACAGATATTGATAAAGTAACGATAATCAAGATCGAGAAAAAATAACGCCCCTGGAAGAGCATAGCTTTACCCGCCTATCGTAGTAGATAGGCGGGTTTTTTTATGGGCTTTCATATCTAAATTCGAAATAAATATCTTTGCTTTATCGCGCTTATTTGATATATTATCTGCTATAGCGCAGCTCTGGTAAATTGTAGGAGGTTGACGAGTGAAGAAACCGCATCTTTCTATCTTGCAGATATGGAATATGAGTTTCGGTTTTTTCGGAATACAATTTGGCTGGGGATTACAGATGGCGAACATGTCCGCCATCTACGAGTTTCTCGGAGCCAAGGCAGACCAGATACCGATATTGTGGTTGGCTGCGCCTCTTACGGGCCTGCTGGTACAGCCGATAGTCGGCCATATGAGCGATCGTACCTGGTGCCGGCTCGGCCGTAGACGTCCTTATTTTCTTGGAGGCGCGATATTAGCGACGCTCGCGCTTGTTATTATGCCGCATTCCACCACCGTGTGGATGGCGGCTATTTTATTATGGGTACTGGATTTTTCGGTTAATATCAGTATGGAGCCGTTCAGGGCGTTCGTAGGCGATATGCTGCCGGACGACCAGCGCGCCCAGGGATTTGCCATGCAGAGCCTCCTCATAGGCCTCGGCGCGGTGCTTGCCTCAGCGCTTCCCTGGATAATGACGAATTGGGTCGGTATATCATCAGATCCGCTTCCTAAGGCAGCTGTCGATACGCTTCACGAGACGCTCTCCGTCACTTTGTCGAGCCTCACCGGCAATGCCGCCATTCCAGCCACAGTCCGCTACTCATTTATAGTGGGCGCCATAGTCTTCATCGTCGCTGTCCTCTGGACTGTGTTTTCGACAAAAGAGTATCCTCCCGAGGATATGGAAGCATTCCGCAAGGAGAAGGCCGCAAAGTCCGGCCTCAAGGCAGGTTTAAAGGATCTTGGCAGGGCCTTTGTGGATATGCCTAGCACGATGAAGCAGCTGGCATGGGTCCAGCTCTTCACATGGTTTGGCCTTTTCTGCATGTGGATATATTTTGCCGTCGCTGTCGCGCACTATGTCTTCGGCGCTACGGATCATTCCTCCAAATTATTTTCTGATGGTATTCAGTGGGCAGGCATATGTTTCTCGGTATATAACGCCGTCTGTTTCGCGTTCTCGTTCATCCTGATATGGCTTTCCAGGAGGGTCAGTCCGAAGCTGATACACCTGGTATGTCTCATCGTTGGCGGGGTCGGACTCCTGTCGACAGCCTTTGTTCACGATAAGACGATGCTCCTGATCCCGATGATAGGTATAGGCGTTGCCTGGGCCAGCATCGTCTCTATGCCTTACGCAATGCTCTCCGGAGCGCTTCCATCGGATAAGATGGGCGTTTATATGGGGATATTCAATTTTTTCATAGTTATCCCGCAGATCATCGCTTCGCTTGGCCTGGGATGGGTGATGAACAGGTTCCTGCATGGCAATTCGATGTTCGCCGTTATGATGGGTGGTATTAGCATGATCATCGCGGCTCTATTTGTGCTGCGTGTTCAGGTGAAAGGGGTCGAATCGTAGTCGATGACGGATCGTAGCTGATGAAGGTACACTGCAACATTCACTATCCGACCGTTTGGGGTGAGGCGATCTATGTCGTAGGATCGTGCCCCGAGCTTGGCATATGGGATCCCGCTAAGGCCGTGCGGATGCAGTACTTTCCCGGAGACGAATGGAAGACGGAAGTTATCTTCCATGGCTTGAACGGGCTGGAATTCGAATATAAGTACATACTTAAAAATGAAGATGGGCGTATCGATTGGGAGGCGGGCTCGAACCGCGCCTTCTTCGCGCAGGATAGGGACGAGATAGATCTGCGCGATAGCTGGTGTAATATATCCGACCATGACGGCGTATTCCTGACATCCGCATTCTGTGACGTCATCTTCGGCAGAAATGATAAGAAGGCGGCCGCCGCGGCCGGGAAGCAGAAACCATCCTTCCGCCTCCAGATAGCTGCGCCGCGCATAGATCCCGGTCATACGCTGTGTGTCAGCGGTAGTATTCCCGCGCTGGGAAAGTGGAGCCTTCCGAAGGCCGTCGCGATGGATCCCGGCAGGTTCCCGCTCTGGACGCTGGAGCTGGAGCTGCACAGCAGGGACATCCCGTTCACTTATAAATATTGCATCAAGGACAGTAAGGGCAGGGTTGTTTATACAGATGAGCGTTTCAGGAATGTCGGCGTCGACATTCCTGAAAAACATCCCGCAAAAAAAAGCAGCCGCCGCGCTCACTCCGATATCTATACTATCGTAACCGATGAGCCTATACGCTATCCGGAAAACTGGAGGGGCGCCGGGCTTGCGGTCCCCGTCTTTTCGCTCAGGACCAAAGACGGCCTGGGGGTGGGGGAGTTTTCAGATTTGAAGCTCCTGGCGGATTGGGCATCACGCGCGAGACTGCGGCTTATCCAGCTTCTTCCGGTAAACGATACCTCCGCGACCATGACATGGACCGATTCATATCCATACGCAAATATATCGGTATTTGCGCTCCATCCGATATACCTCAATATCGAGGCCCTGGGAGCCATCCCTGAAGATCTAGCCAAAGAGATAGCGGTTAAAAAGAAGGCCCTGAACGGCTACGATCACGTAAATTACGAAGAAGTGATGGCCGCCAAGACGTATTTCGCGCGGGAAATATTCCAGCGCGAGAAGAAGAGCCTCTTCGCTTCGCCCGAGTTTAAAAAATTCTTCAAGGATAATTCTTTCTGGCTGGAACCATACGCCGCGTTTTGCTCGCAGAGAGACACTTACAAGACGAGTGACCCCGGGAAGTGGGAGCGGTATTCCAAAGTTACGGCGGATGACGTGAGAGCCATAGTATCGGCCGGATCCGAAAACTACGACGCGGTCGCATTCTATTATTTTCTGCAGTACCATCTGCATACGCAGCTTTCGGACGCCGCTCGCTATGTCGGGTCGAAGGGCGTCATCCTGAAGGGCGACATACCGATCGGCATACATAAACACAGCGACTCATGCTGGATCCGCCCCGATTTCTTCAATATGAACCAGTCGGCGGGCGCTCCGCCCGATCCATTCTCCGAGACAGGGCAGAATTGGGGATTCCCCACATATAACTGGGCCGCGATGTCGCGTGACGGATACGGATGGTGGAGAAGGCGCCTTCTCAAAATGTCGGATTACTTTCAGATGATACGGCTCGACCATGTCCTGGGCTTCTTCCGTATATGGGAGATACCTGATACGATGATCTCAGGCCTCATGGGCCATTTCAATCCGGCGATCCCGCTGTGGCGGGATGAGCTCGAGAAGGAAGGTATCTGGGATTTTAACCGCCTGTGCGAGGCGTATATACCGCTCTGGCTTGTCAGGATCATCTTCGGCCGCGAGGCTAATAACGTCATATCGTCGTATCTTGAACCGACCACGCCGGGCCACTACAGATTAAGATCCGAATTTGACACACAGAAGAAGATAAGCGAGAATAGCACTTTTCCTGCCGATGCGCCCGAAGAGGCCAAGCGCAGGAATGCCGCTATAAAGACGGGGCTATCATACCTGGTATTGAACGTCGTCCTGTTTCGTGACGCAGATCGGCCGGGATTCCATCCGCGCATCAACATGATGGATACGCCGTCGTTCGACTGTCTCGATGTCTGGATGAAGGAGAAGCTGATCGCATTCTATAACGACTATTTTTACAAAAGACAGGACGATTTCTGGCAGAGTCAGGCGATGAACAAGATCCCGGTACTTATGTCGGCCTCGCCGATGCTTATAGCGGGAGAGGACCTCGGAATGATACCGGATTGCGTGGGCCCCGTAATGGAGGATCTCGGCATGCTCGGCCTGCGTATACAACGGATGCCTAAGGAGCCGGATGTGGAGTTTTCCGATCCGGCGAGCTACCCGTATCTTACCGTTTGCACGACTTCAAGCCACGATATGTCGACCATACGGGGCTGGTGGGGTGAGGATTATCCCAGGACCCAGCGATATTACAAGACGATCCTACAGAAAAAAGGGGACGCGCCATCGGCTGCCTCGAGTGGTATTGTTGAGGCTATTATCGGACAGCATCTTCAGTCTCCGTCGATGTGGGCGATATTTCCCATACAGGACCTGCTGGCTATGAGCGATGACCTGAAGAGGCCGGGGGATCCGCGTGAAGAGCAGATAAATGATCCGGCCAACCCTAATCATTATTGGAAGTTCAGGCTCCATATTACGCTGGAGAAACTGCTGACAGAAAAAGATTTCAGTTCACATATAGAAAAGATTGTGATCACTGCAGGCCGGTCTAATACATTATCAAAGGATTAATCCTTCTTCTTGCGGTCCGGATAGATATAGCTACCGGTAACCGCGCAGAGTGTAGGCCTGACCCCACGCCCCTTGACTTTCGCCTCGGGCTATGATAGACTTAATATCAGTAACTTAACAATAATGTAAGGTTGATGATATGGAATTTGAGGAATTTTTAAAAAAGGTATCTAAGCTTCCGGTGATTGAGGCCGAAGCGCTTTATTCCGGGACGGCTAAGCGCGCTTCTATCGAGGTGCAATTGAGCCGATGGCATAAGTCCGGGAAACTGATCCAGCTAAAGCGAGGCCTGTATGTTCTATCTGAAACCTACCGTAAAGCCGAACTTTACGGGCCCGCCGTGGCGGCAGTTTTGCACAGGCCATCGTACTTAAGCCTTGAGAAAGCCCTGGAATTCCATAACCTTATCCCCGAGCAGGTGGTGGTATATACTTCAGTTACTTCCAATCGTCCGGCGGTTTTTAAAACCGGCATTGGCGATTTTAAATATACTCATATCCAGAAGAGCTTCTTCTGGGGGTATAGCGCGGCTACGCTTAACGGACAGACCGCTTTTGTGGCTTTGCCGGAAAAGGCCCTGCTGGACTTCTTTTATCTGCGGCATGGGCCGGTAACAGAGTCGTATATTGACGAACTGCGTTTGCAAAATCTTGAAGATCTGGATGAAAAACGCCTGATGCAATTTGCAAAAAAGATGAACAAACCAAAACTGTTTCGCGCCGCGGAACAGCTTTGCGCGCGTATTATCGCGGAAAAAAGGCCCGGGAAGAAAAAATGAAAGATCACTGCTTAGCCCTGGTTGCCGCCAAATCCGGCTATAATGAGAAGCTTAATGCCATGCGCGAATACCTGCAGGCTTATATCCTGAGTTTTATGTACGAAGGCGGGGTCTTCAGGCATGCGGCGTTTGTCGGCGGCACGGCGCTTCGTTTTTTGCACGGCCTGCCGCGTTTTTCAGAAGACCTTGATTTCTCTCAGGCGGGCAAGGATAAGGTTGATTTTGGAGCGATGATGAGCAGGATCACGCGTGAGCTTGAGTTAGCCGGATATAACGTTGCCACTCTGGTCGATGAAGATAAAACGGTTAACAGCGCTTTTATTAAGTTCGAGGCTCTGATGCATGAAGCCGGCATTTCGCCTTTGAAAAGCCAGAAATTTTCCGTCAAGATCGAGATCGATACCAATCCTCCTCGAGGGGCAGTGTTGGAGCAATTGCTGGTAAACAAGTATTTCCCGATCAATTTTCTTACGTATGATCGCGCGTCTCTTTTTGCCGGGAAAGTTCACGCCATTTTATGCCGGAAATACACCAAGGGGCGCGATTTATTTGATCTGGTATGGTATCTTATGACCTGGAAGGACATCGAACCGAATTTTATCCAGCTCAATAATGCTTTGACACAGAGCAAATGGCAAGGGCCGGTAATCTCTAATGTGAATTGGAGAGAAGTGGCGCGCGATGCGGTTGCCAAGGCTGATTGGAAGAAGGTGAGAAGCGATGTTGAGCAGTTTCTTGAGCATCCACATGACATTGAGCTTCTATCACAAGAGTCAGCGTTAAAGATGTTATCATAAGAGTGTAGACCTGATCCTTAGCATTTAGTAAAAAAGTGTAGTTTATAAAAAGGGGTAGGTGAGAGCGATGAATAAATATGCGAAGATCGCGGCGGCTGTAGTAATCATCATATTTGTGGCGGCATTTGCCAAGGATGCAATTATAAAGGTGTCTGTCGAGAAAGGGGTTGAGCTTGTAACGGGTCTTAAGCTTAGCGTGGGAGGCTTGCATGTCGGAATTATTAAACCCGTTGTTAGTATAAAAAATCTTAAATTATTAAATCCTCCGAGCTTCCCCGACAGGACCATGGTCAATATGCCGGAGATCTATGTGAAATACGATCTGCCGGCGATAGTGGGGGGCACGATACACCTTCCGGAGGTTCGCCTGGCCCTTAAAGAATTTGTTGTTGTGAAGAATTCCAAAGGCGAGCTTAATCTTGACGCGCTCAGGACCGTGCAGGCGCAGAAAAAAGGCGCGTCCCCGTCCCAGGATTCGCCCGGTAAGGCCCCTGCTATAAAGATAGACTCTTTAAGGCTCAGTATAGGGAAAGTTATTTATAAAGATTATTCAAAGTCCGTTGCGCCGGACGTAAAAGAGTTTAATATAAATCTCAATGAGAGCTATTCGGATATAGATGATCCTTATGAGCTGGCAAGCCTTATCGTCGTAAAAGCCCTGATGAATACGTCGATAGCCTCCCTTGCGAATTTTGATCTTAGGGGACTGCAGGGCACGGTAGGAGGAGCGCTTCAGCACGCGCAAAAGATGGCTTCCACGGCTCAGGCGACCATTACGAATACGCACAAAGGAGTGAAGCAGGCGGTTGATGCCGCGGGCAAGGCTGCGGATACGGTCAAAAATATTTTTAGTGACCCTTTCAATCAAGATTAAGGCATTCCGGTTGATTTTATAAACATAAGGAAGCATCTGTACTCCGGTAAAAGTGCAGAGTGGAGGCCTGACCCCTTGATCACCCTTATTTTTGTCTTTATCAGTTGACAAAAGGTTACATTTAGTGTATAAAATACAGTATGATATACGGTATACCATACCATGCGATATGATAAACATATGAAGATATCCTCCAGAAAGACATTAGGCCCGATCAGCGCTTATCTGATTACGCAGCTGAAAAAGGCCAACAAGTCCATATTCAGAATAAAAGACGCAGGGCAGATTCTTGATAAAGACGAAAAGGCGTCAGCGGATCTGTTGAGTAAGCTCGTCAAGAGGGGCATCGTATCACGATTAAAAGCCGGACTTTTCATGATCGTCCCGCTTGAAGCCGGAAAAAATTATCTCGAGAACAGATACGTAATAGCCGGAGAGATCATAAGGCCGAACCACTACTATATTTCACATGCCAGCGCGATGGCTATCCATGGTTTGACAACCCAACCTGTCTTGAACGTGCAAATATCATCCACCGTAAGGAGAAAAGACATGGTTGTCTCGGGCATAAAATTTTATTTTTACCGGGTCAAGCCAGGCGCTTATTTTGGACTAGAGGAGAAATGGGTAACGAAACAGGAGAAGATCAGTGTCAGCGATCTTGAAAGGACCATTGTTGATTGCCTCGCCAGGCCGGAGCTTTGCGGAGGAGTTTCGGAGGCCGCGAAAGGGATCTGGTCGGCGAAAGAAAAAATAAACTACGCGAAACTACTCGCATATGTAAAAAAAAGCGGCATAAAAGCCGTCGCCAAACGTCTCGGTTTTATACTCCAACTGTTTGATTTGCCGGACAAACAGATGCTCGCGGAGTTAAAGAAGTATTCGCAGTCAAGCGAAGCCTACGTTCTCTTCGACCCGTCTCTTAAGAAAACCGGGAAATATCTCCGGGAATGGCGTTTGCGGTTAAATTTCAATCCCGGGGAACTAAAGTCGGCGGTGTGGGCATAGATGATACATTTCAGTGAAATCGAACGCAATGCTTCTGAAGCCGGCGTTCCTGCGGAGACGATAGAAAAGGATTACTGTATAACGTGGATCCTGGCGGCTGTATTTTCAAAAGCTGAAAATGCGGACATCGTCTTTTACGGCGGCACGGCAATAAAAAAAGCTTATTTCCCGGATTACAGGTTCAGTGAAGATCTCGATTTTATAAGTCAGGATAAGTTGGAAATAGACGATATCCTCGGACGTATGGAATGTCTTTACGCAGTAGTGAAAGACGAAGCCAACATACTGTTATCTACGGATAAGGGCACGGTGAATACGGATGGGGATAGGAGCCAGTTTTTCATTACATACGATGGGTTTCCGGAGATCGGCCTGGATAAAAGAATAAAGATCGATGTTATGTCTAAGGGTGATTTTTTACAGAAACCTGTGACGAAAAGACTGTACTGCGGTTACAGCGACATGAAGAAGTTGCGCACTAAACTGCGCGTCTATACTCCTGAAGCGATAATAACGGATAAGATCGCGACGATCTTAAGCCCCGTACGAGCCGAACCGCGGGATTTGTATGATCTTTGGTTTTTGCTTAATAATTACCGTTTGGACCTGGGGATTATAAGAGCCAATCTTCTTAAGAAATTCGGATATGAACTGAAGCCGGAGATGATTACGCCGAACCTATACAATGAGTTGTATAAGGACCGTTGGAATAACCGTCTTTCCGGCCAAATCGCCAATTTGCCTGATTTTAATAAAGTCTTACGAGAAACAGAAGCGAGCCTGAAAAATCTGGGAACTACACATCAATAAGATTTAAGCGCTCCGTCATTGCGATCCCGCCCGCGGTTATCAGCTAGGCGGGAGAACGTCTAAGAGGATCCTGGCGAGAGTTACTCAGCATCTGGAGCACGTAAAGGTGAAGATAGTAGGGATGATCCTCAATAAAGCGCCCATTGGCGCGAGTAGCTACTATTACTACTCGAATTACTACGGTAAGAACAAACCCGCTTAAAAACAGATTGCCTCGCAATGACAATGTCGATAGCATTCCGGTTGATTTTATAAACAAATAATGTTATATTATCTAATATTTTAGTATATCACGTGCGGGAGTAGTTTCCCGCCGTCGCTTCGCTTTGGCGGGACCCCGCCAAGCCCGAAAGGCGCCCGGCGGGGCAATGGTATACGCGGGAGTAGTTCAATGGTAGAACACGAGCCTTCCAAGCTCGATACGTGGGTTCGATTCCCATCTCCCGCTCCATTCTGCATTAATAAAACCGCAATATTGTGTATTTGACCATAATCGGGAGGGTTGCTATATGGTTCATTCAGTAGAAGCTATCAATGAGAAAGTCAAAAAGGAGAGCGCTTTTGTAAGCAGGATCATCGAAGAGATCGAGACGGTGATAGTGGGGCAGAGGTATCTGATCGAAAGGCTCCTGGTCGGAGTCCTGGCTAACGGCCACATACTGATCGAGGGCGTGCCCGGCCTGGCTAAGACGTTGTCGGTCAAGGTTTTGGCGCAGTCGATAGATACTAAATTCCAGAGGCTTCAGTTTACGCCGGACCTTCTGCCCGCGGATCTCCTCGGGACATTGATATATAATCCCAAGGATGGCGAGTTTACAATAAAGAAGGGCCCTATATTCGCTAATATAATACTCGCGGATGAAATCAATCGCGCGCCCGCCAAAGTCCAGAGCGCGCTCCTCGAGGCCATGCAGGAGCGTCAGGTCACCATAGGCGACACTACGTATAAGCTGGATGAGCCGTTCATGGTGCTGGCGACCCAGAACCCGATCGAGCATGAAGGCACCTATCCTCTCCCCGAAGCTCAGGTGGACCGATTTATGCTAAAGCTCAATGTCGAGTATCCGACGAAGGAAGAGGAATACAAGATAATGAAGCGCATGGCCATGACCGATAAGAAGATAACGGTAAAGCCGGTCGTCACGCCTCAGGATATCATCAAGGCCAGGAAGATAGTAGATGAGGTGTATATCGATGAGCGCATCGAGAGGTATATAATCGACATAGTATTCGCGACCAGGGATCCCGCGTCATACCGCCTGAACGACCTGAAGTCGCTCATCCAATACGGCGCGTCGCCCAGGGCCAGCATCAACCTGGCGATCGCGGCGAAAGCTTACGCGTTCCTTCAGGGCAGAGGCTACGTGGTACCGCAGGATGTGAAGACTATAGGCCTCGATGTGCTTAGGCATCGCGTTATTGTCAGCTACGAGGCTGAGGCGGAAGATAAGACATCGGTAGACATTGTGAAGCGCGTCTTTGACGAAGTGAAGGTACCTTAAGCCCAAGGAAGAGACGCATGCTTCCAAAAGAAGTCATACAAAAGATACGTCGCATACAGGTAACGACATCGCGCCTGGTCACGGATTTTCTCTCGGGAAATTACGAGAGTGTCTTTAAAGGCCGCGGGATGGAGTTCGACGAGGTGCGGGAATACCAGCCGGGAGACGAGATACGCTCGATCGACTGGAACGTCACTGCCAGGATGGGCCACCCGTTCATAAAGAAGTTCATCGAGGAGAGGCAGCTCACCGTAATGATTCTCCTGGACGCGTCGGCTTCGTCATACTTTGGCACCTCAAAGCGCCTGAAGAGCGAGCTCGCCGCGGAAATCTCGGCCGTCCTGGCGTTCGCGGCGGTAAAGCACAATGACCGCGTGGGGCTCATAATATTCACGGACAGGATAGAGAAGTTCATACCTCCCAGAAAAGGCCAGCAGCACGTTCTCCGGGTGATCAGGGAAGCCCTCTATTTCAAACCTAAGGGTAAAGGCACCAATATCGAAGACGCGTTAAAATATCTCGACAGCGTGACTACGAGACGCGCCGTCACGTTCATAATCTCGGATTTCTTCGACAAGGACTTCAAAAAACCGCTATCGGTCGCGAATAAGAGGCATGACTGCATAGCGATAACGATAACCGATCCCCGCGAAATGGAACTGCCGAAGTCGGGTATCGTGGAGCTCACGGACGCCGAGAGCGGGAAGTTCTTTCAGATCGATACATCGAACGCCAAAGTCAGGCGGACATATGCCGAGAAATCCGCGCGAAAGATCGATGAACGCGCCCGGCTATTCGGCGCGATCGGCGTAGATCATATCGATATCCGCACCGATAAGCCGTATATAGATGAGATGATCAAGTTCTTCAAGATGAGAAAGCGGCGAATATGAAAATAAAAAACCGTATACTGCCATTTATTATCTTGCTCTTTGTATTTGCCGCCGCGTACGCTGAAGCCGGGGATGATATTACCGTGCGCGCGCGTGTCGACCGCAGGTCGATCACTATAGGCGACAGGATATTGTTCACGATAGACCTCCGGGCGCCGCGCGCGACAGAGATACAGATGCCCTTATTCTCGGATAACATGATCGGCGAGTTTGAGATCAAGGATTCGACCAGCAAGACTGCCGCGAGCTTGTTCGGAAAGAAGAGATACAGCTACCGTTATCACATAACGGCCTATACCACGGGCAAGAGAGATATCCCGCAGCTGGATATAAAGTATAAGCCTAAAGGCTCAAAGGATTGGCTTATCAAAAATACAGTAGCGATACCTATCGATGTGCTTACCGTCCTGCCCAAAGAATTGCCCGCCGATATCAAAGATATAAAAGGCCCGGCCAGTTACTTTGAATTGAACTGGATTATCATCGCCGGAACATTGTTCGGGCTCGGCGTTCTCATAGCCGCTATCATCATTTTCATACGGATAAGGAGCAGGAAGCCGATAAGGCTTCCTCATGAGACTGCGCTCGAGGAGCTGGAAGCCGCGCGCTCACAGCTCATCAATTCCGGCGACGTGAAAGAGTATTTTGTGGGAGTCTCCGACTGCGTCAGGCGCTACATAGAGCGGGTTTTTACCCTGAAGGCGCCTGAGATGACTTCGGAGGAGTTTTTGAATTCAATGCGCGACTCTGCCGCGCTCGTCCTTTGGCATAAGGACCTGCTGAAAGGGTTTATGAATGCGTGTGACCTGGTAAAATTTGCTAAGTATAAGCCGACGGGACAGGAGACGGAGAATCTCCACGTAACGGCTGTAAAGTTCGTCACCGAGACGAAGGAAACGAAATAAATGTTTGCGTTCAAAGAACCTCGGGCGCTGATCTTACTCGCGTTGGTCGCGCTCGTGGTCCTGCTGTCCAGGATACGGAGAACCGATTCCACATTTCTATTCTCCTCAAAGGACCTCCTTGAGGGGATCAAGCCCACGTTCAGGCTGCGTTTCAGCAAATATCTGATACTCTTCAGGGCGGCTGTTCTGGCGCTCTTCATCCTGGCCCTGGCCAGGCCGCAGACTATCCTCGAAAATTCCAAGACGATCTCCGAAGGAGTCGATATAGTGCTGGCTCTCGATACTTCGACAAGCATGCTTGCCGAGGACTTCAGGATGGGACAGACGAGGGTAAACCGTTTCGACGTCGTAAAGGACGTCGTAAAGGAGTTTATCAAAAAACGCAAAGACGACAGGATAGCTCTTGTTGCGTTCGCGGCCCGCGCTTACACGGTCTGCCCGCTTACTACCGATTATTCGTGGCTCAACGAGAACCTGGACAGGGTGCGCGTCGGGATGATAGAGGACGCGACGGCCATAGGATCGGCGATAGCCACTTCGGTTAACCGCTTAAGGACGTCCAAGACCAAGAGCAGAGTCATAATCGTTCTGACCGACGGCGTCAGTAACGCCGGATCGATATCGCCGCTTGTAGCCGCCGAGGCCGCCAAAGCGCTGAAGATCAAAGTATACGCGATATGCGTCGGCTCGAAAGGACTGGTGCCGTACCCATTGAAGGATGCGTATGGCAGGACTGTTTATAAGAATGTGCCGATAGAGATGGACGAGGTGATGTTGAAGAAAATAGCCGACCTGACAGGCGCCAAATATTATCTAGCCAGTGACACCGAGACATTGCGCAAGATATATGACGATATAAGTAAGCTCGAAAAATCGAACATAGAACAGTACGGCTACAGGGAGTACGAGGAACTATTCTATCTCTTTCTCATCCCGGGGCTCATCATACTGGCGCTTGAAATATTTTTAACTAACACAGTCTTCATGAGGATCCCGTAAGATGGAATTTGCGAACAGTCAATATATAGCCTTGATATACGCGTCGACGGCGGTTCTGGCTCTCTTCTATATATGGGCCATGATGCGCAGGCGCACATTGATGGAGCGCTTCACCGATAAGAGCCTGATAGGCAGCATGGCGCCCACAGCCAGCGCTCTCATGAGGGCCTTTAAGTGCGCGGTCATAATGACCGCCGCTGTACTCGCGCTCATCGCGCTCGCCCGTCCGCAATGGGGATTCATATGGGAGGAGACGAAGAGGAGCGGAATAGACATATTGATAGCTATTGACGTCTCCAAGAGCATGCTGGCCACGGATGTGAAGCCCAACAGGCTGGAGAGATCAAAATTTGCCGTAAAAGATCTGGTCAAAAAGCTTGATGGCGACCGCATCGGCTTGCTGGCCTTTTCGGGGACATCGTTTCTCCAGTGCCCGCTCACGATAGATTATAACGGGTTTCTGCTGGCGCTGGACGATCTTAGCGTTGGCACGATACCGCGGGGCGGCACCTCTATTTCGGGAGCCATAAAAGAAGCCATGAGCATCTTTAAGGGGCCGGATAAGAAGTATAAAGTGCTCGTTATAATAACGGACGGGGAAGATTTGGAGGGAGACGCTCTCAAAACGGCTAAGGAGGCCGCGAATCTGGGTATAAAAGTTTATTGCGTGGGCGTTGGCAGTCATGAAGGGGATCTCATTCCCGAGACCGGTAATAGGGGGAATAATGCTTATGTTATGGACCGCGCCGGCCAGGTGGTGAAGTCGAGGCTCAATGAAGACCTTCTTAAGAGGATAGCGATATCGACCGGCGCCAATTATGTACACGCGACGCAGGCAGATTTCGGGCTCGTCCTGCTGTATGACAAGGGCGTATCGCGCCTGGAGAAGAGGGACATAGAAGCAAAGATGAGAAAGCATGCTCAGGAACGATTTCAGTATTTTCTTATCTTTGCCGTGATGCTTCTATTGCTCGAGCCGCTTCTGCCCGACCGAAAGATGATATCAAGATGAAGAGAACCCTGCTCATTTTAGCTTTCCTTTCGGCGGCATTGGCGATGCAGTGTAATGCGGCAGAAAAAGAGGATGTCAAAAGCGGGAACATACTATATAATAATGGAGATTACGCGGGAGCCTTAAAGCTTTACGAAAAAGCCGCGCTCGAAAAAAAGTCCGGCGGCATTCCGGAGCTGAACCGCGGAGCCGCGTTATATAAGAATGGCTCTTACTATAAAGCGATAGAGTCATTCAATAAGTCGATAGCTTCCGGCCAGGCTGAGCTTATACCCGCGGCTGACTACAATATCGGGAACGCGACATATAAGATCGGCCTCTCAAAAGATAAGGCTGATAAAGATAAAAAGAATATCAAAAAGACCGCCGAGATTTACGCCACGGCTCTTTTGTATTATAAGCGCGCTATAGACCTGGATCCCAGCGATAAGGATGCCAAGTTTAATTATGAGTATGTGTTGAAGAAGTTGCTGGAGCTTAGTCCTCTCTTCCAGATAAAGCAGGAAGAGGAGAAGGAGAAAGAGAAGGAAAAGAAGGAACAGAATAAAGAGGATAAAAAAGACCAGAATCAGGATGACCAGCAAAAAAAGCAGGACGAGCAAAACGAGCAGAATAAGCAGAACGAGCAAAATCAACAACAGCAGGAGAAAGATAAGAGTCAGCAAAACGAGCAGAATAAGCAAGACCAGCAGGATCAGCAAGATCAGGATAAAAAGGACAAGCAAGATAAGGACAAGCAGAACGAGCAGAGTGAGCAAGGTCAGCAGGATAAAGATAAGAGCGGCCAGCCCCAGCAGGCTCAACAAGATAAAGAGCAAGAGCAGCAGGATAAGTCCGGTCAGCAATCCCAGGACGAGCAAGCAGCAAAAGAGGCTCAGGAAGAGCAGGACAGAAAAGAGCAGGAAGAACAAGCAGCTAAAGAAGCCCAGGAAGAACAGGCCGCACAAGAAGCTCGGGAAGGTCAGGGCTCTGAAGCTTCAGAGAAGCCCGAGGATAAGCAGGGCGGCTTAGCCGCTTATCAGGGAGCCGAAAAGCAGGATGAGCCGCGCGAAATGACGGAGCAGGAAGCGAAGATGCTCCTTGAGGGTTATAAGGGCGAAGAAGCGACCGGCAGGACGATCAAGATGCGTCAAAGGCCGATAGATATGCCCGAGCCCGCGAGAGACTGGTAAATATGAGACGATACGTAAAGATACTGATACTTGTTATTATTGCGCTCGGCGCTATTGCCGGAGGCGCGCTGGCGGCGGAGAAGAAATTTGAGGTCTCTCTCGACAGGAACCGCGTGGCTATCGGTGAAAAGATCCAGCTTGGATTAGCTTTCTATGGCACTCAGTCGATGCCTGCGCCGGATCTCGGCAATATCGACGGCCTCGACATAAAATATGCCGGCCCCTCTACGATGATGACGGTGATAAACGGACAGGTCTCGAGCTCGATCACGCACATGTATATCATCCAGCCCCTGAAGATAGGCAAATTTCAGCTGGGACCGTTCACGTTCAAGTATAAGGGCGATGATTATGCGTCCAACATGGTATTTCTCGAAGCCGTTGACGAGAGAGTGGCGCCTATGTCACAAGCGACCGGCCCGAACATAATACAGCAGATGAATATGGGGGACAGGATATACCTTACGCTCTTTGTCGATAAGCCGGCGGCATACGTCAATGAACTGATACCGGTAACGGTCAAGCTTTACGTTAACAGGCTGAACGTTAGCGATATACAGCTGCCTTCATTCGATCAGGAAGGTTTTTCCAAAGTCGAATTTAAAGAGCCAAAACAGTATCGCGAGCGGGTCGGTGGCATGCTTTTCGAAGTTCTTGAGTTCAAGACGAGCATATTCGGAACAAAGCCCGGCGACTATCGCCTGGGGCCGGCAAAGATCAAGTGTAGCGTCATGGTTCCCAGGACGGCTTCCCGCGGGCCTATGGCTGACGATTTCTTTCCGAGTGATCCGTACGGCGGATCGATGTTCGACGATTTCTTTACCCGCTTTGAGCGCTATCCGCTCGAGCTTAAATCGCAGGAAGCCCAGATAGTGGTATCACCTATACCTGCAGAAGGCCGTCCATCAAGTTTCATGGGAGCCGTCGGCGACTATCAGTTCATCTTTACCGCGAGCCCGACCAAGGTAAAGGTCGGCGACCCTATCACTTTGCATATGGATATAAACGGCACAGGCAACTTCAATACGGTTATTATTCCCAGACTTGACGCCACTACAGGGTTTAAGACTTACGAACCGCAGGTAAAGACCGAGGAGAACCGTAAAAGTTTTACTCAGGTGCTGATCCCCGAGACCGAAACGGTGACGCAGGTCCCAAAAGCCACATTCACTTATTTTGATCCGAACGCCAGGGAATATAAGAGTATAACCCAGGGGCCCATTCCGCTGCAGGTCGATAAAGGCAAAGATGAGGCGCCGTCGCAGGTAATAGGACCGACGCCCGGAATTCAGGCGCCCGCGCCGGCAAAAGAAGCCGATCTCGGCAGGGATATCATATACATAAAAGAGTCGCCGGGGATATGGTTTACCAGAGGTAAGGTTTATTATAAGACCACGACTTTCCTTGCCGCGATATTGCTCCCGCTTATATTATTTGCGGCACACTACATATTCCGGCGAAGGCAGACGCGTCTGAAGAGCGACACGGCGTACTCCGGACGGATAATGGCTTTCAGGTCATCGAGAGCAGGCCTTAAAGCACTGAGCGGACAGCTGAAGTCTGCAGATCCGAAAGTTTTCTACAAAACGCTCTTCAACACTCTTCAAAACTACCTGGGGCATCGCCTGCATATTCCTCCGGCCGGAGTTACAGCCGATACGGCCGCCAGCGGCCTTATCGCCAGAGAAGTGGATCCGGCGATGGTCAGCAAAGTAAAAAAGTTATTCACTGCCTGCGACACGGCGCGTTTTGCTTTTCTGCAGGTGGGCGACATGAAGATGCGTGACGATAAAAAGGAGCTCGAAGATATTATAAAATATTTTGAGCGGAAAAAAATATGAAAAGAGCCATCCTCTTAATATCGGCGATACTGGTCATTTTTGCCGGCGTCGCGTCGGCAGTCGAAGAAAAGAAGTCCGATCCGAACCAGTTATTTTACGCGGCGAACCACAACTACGAGTTGAGAGATTACGTTAAGGCGATGGAGGGATATGTCGCAATATTTGAGTCCGGTCTTGAGAGCGGCAACCTCTATTACAATATAGGCAACGGATTCCTTAAAATGGGGCGCCTCGGGCAGGCAATACTCTGTTATGAAAGAGCGAAGAGATTGATCCCCCATGACAGCGACCTCAGGGCGAACCTCACCTACGCGAGGTCGTTGGCGGAAAATACGAACGACCGCAAAATGGGAAATTTTATTCTCAACGCGATAAACGCTTTATTTGAATCCTACAGTTTGAGGGCGGTGATATTTTCCGCCACCTGTCTATATCTTCTACTGCTTTTGCTCGCCGGCATTTTTACGGCAAAGCCATTCATTGCCAGAAGGTTTCGCGCGCTCGAGATCTTAGTCGCCGCGCTATTCGTATTGAATCTGACCGCGCTTGCGTCAAGATATTTCAACGAGAGAATATTGAAGCACGGAATAGTGGTGCAGGATAAAGTCGAGTGCAAATACGAACCTATAGAAAAGTCCACGACTTACTATACACTGCGGGAAGGCGGAGACGTCCTTATACTGGCCACCAGGAATGGGTGGCGACAGATAAGGAGGCCGGACGGGAAGATCGGCTGGGTGAAGAAAGATGCCGTTGAGGGGATCTAGTATAAATATTTTAATAAAAGACTTGACATAAAACCCGCATTTGCTATAATAATCGAACTAAATTTTTAATCTCTAAAATATACAATAGACAGGTTTGATGAGTTTTAGGATAGTAATGACTCAGATGGAGTGGATTTTGTGTCCGTTTCCGTCGAACAAACAGCCGCTGGCGTCACAGCTAAAGCGGCTGCAGTAGCTCAGTTGGTAGAGCACGTCCTTGGTAAGGACGAGGTCATCGGTTCAAGCCCGATCTGCAGCTCCATAATTTATAGACTAGGAGGATTGATATGGCAAAAGAAGCATTCGTAAGATCTAAACCGCATGTCAATATCGGTACGATCGGTCACATCGACCATGGAAAGACCACACTTACGGCAGCGATACTCGCGACCCTTGCTCAAAAGGGCAAAGCGACCGTAAAGAGTTATGCCGATATCGCCAAGGGCGGCACAGTGAGA
>JAHJHP010000005.1 GCA_018823705.1 Candidatus Omnitrophota bacterium
CTTTTGCGATCAGCTGGTTCCTGATAGCGCTTCTTCCGGTTTCGAATATTTATCCTGTAGGCGCTTACATGGCGGAACAATGGCTTTATCTACCGTCGATAGGATTCTTCCTGATAGCCGGTATTCTCTTGAAATCGCTATGCGTTAACAGATATTTTGGGGTGATGGTTGCCATAGCTGTAACTGCGCTCTTAGTAATATATTCGTATAGTACCATGGTGAAGAACTTTAACTGGCACGACCCTGTCGTTTATTACAAACAAACGCTGCAAAATGCCCCGGAAAGCATAAAAGCCAATAATGATATGGCCGCTGCTTATGAAAAGGCAGGTCGATACGACGAAGCATCGGGTATATATAACGGTATGCTGAAGCAGAACCCGGATCATCCAGGCCTGTACGTTAACCTCGCCGCTATTCAGATAATAAAGGGCAATTCGGATAAGGCCATAACATTGTGCGAGAAGGCGATAGCGCTCGAGCCGACTAACGCGACCGCTCATAATAATCTCGCGGTCGCTTACTACGTCGAGGGAGAGTATAGCCGTGCCATATATTACTGCGACCTTGCTCTTAAGTACGGCTACAAGGTAAAACCGGAACTTCTCGAGCTCCTCAGGCCGTATAGGGAATAAGGGGACGTGTCACTTTGGGACACTCCACTTTTTTGTAAGTTATCCGTAGCTACCAGTACTGTTTAAAAGTGGAGTGTCCCAAAGTGACACGTCCCCTATAGTCTGTAAAGGAATGTATGGATATCGATAAGCTGGATGAGTTGCTCCTTACCGTGCGGAAACCCGGAAGATATTCCGGCGGTGAATGGAACGCCGTCAAAAAAGAATGGACTTCCGATAGGATAAAAGTGTTGCTGGGGTTTCCCGACGTTTACGAGATCGGGATGAGTTACCTCGGCATCAAGATACTATACGGTATCCTCAATAACCGGGATGATTGTTTATGCGAACGCGTCTTCTCCCCGTGGGTCGACTTCGAAGATGTGCTGAGAAAAAATAAGATCAGCCTATTCAGCCTGGAGTCGCGGCGCGCGATAAAGGAGTTCGATATAATCGGATTAAGCCTCGCCTATGAGCTTTCCTATACGAACGTATTGAATCTACTGGATCTCGGCGGCATCCCCTTGAGGAGCTCGGAAAGGACCGGCGCGGACCCTATAATAATTGCCGGCGGGCCGTCCTGTTATAATCCTGAGCCTATTGCTGAGTTCATAGACGCGTTCCTGATAGGCGACGGGGAAGACGCGATAAATGAGATAGTCGATCTGTATAAGGCCCTGCGCTCATCAGGCGGAGGGTCTCGTATGGCCATCTTAAGAGGCCTGGCCGGGATACAAGGTGTTTATGTCCCATCCCTATACAAAGTCGATTATAATGAAGATGGCACCATCAGAAGCTTTGAGCCATGCGACAGCGGTATTCCCGGAAAAGTCGTGAAGAGGAACGTTGAAGATCTGGATAAGGCCTTTTATCCGACAGAACAGATAGTGCCGAACATAGGCATAATACATGACCGTATCGCTATCGAGATAATGAGAGGGTGTAAACATGCCTGCAAGTTTTGTCAGGCGCAGGTTACTTACAGGCCCTGTCGCGAGCGCTCGGGCAAGACCATATTGGAACTAGCGGAAAAGACATATCAGGCGACCGGATACGACGAGATATCGCTCTTATCTCTGTCGAGCGTGGACCATTCCGAGCTTCACGATATTATAAAGGGCCTCAACAAAGAGTTCTGCCGCAATGCCGTGTCGGTCTCGATCCCGTCACTGCGTATCGAGGATGCGCTGAAGGACCTGCCGTCTTTAATATCGGAGATCAAGAAATCCGGGCTCACGTTCGCGCCCGAGGCGGGGAGTGAGGGCTTGAGAAAATCACTCAATAAGAACATAAATATAGACATGTTATTCGAGGCCGCATCGGAATCGTTCAGGAAGGGCTGGCGCAGAGTAAAATTATACTTTATGATCGGCCTTCCGGGTGAAACCGAGGAAGACCTGGCAGGAATAACAAGCCTCATAAATAAGATTTCGAATCTTAAAAGAGACGTCGATGGCCGCCCTGCCCAGATCACGGCCAGCATTAACGCGTTTGTGCCGAAGCCCCACACAGTCTTTCAGTGCGAGGCCATGGAAAGCATCGAATCTTTGGAAAAGAAGAAAGAGGTACTGAGGAGTGGCTTAAGGTCTAAATTGATAGACCTTGATTTTCATCCATTCAACAGAAGCTACCTTGAAGCGGTATTGTCCAGGGGAGACAGGACCCTGTCGGGGGTTATATATGAGGCATGGAGGTCGGGAGCCAGATTTGACGGATGGCAGGAACTTTTCAAGTACGATATCTGGCGCTCATCACTCGAAAAACTCGAAGTGGATGGGTCATTCTACGCGTTAAGGCCCAGGAAAGAGAACGAGCTGTTACCCTGGGACTTTATCGAGGTCCGGCGAATTGACAAAACGGCTTCCGTATAGTATACTCTGAACAATGTGACGACATGTTGCGGTATTATTAACGTATGATAAGGAGATTGTGATGCCGATCTTTAAAAAATTTTCCGGGAAGAACAAGGGACTGAAACAAAAATTGACGATCGCGTTCAGTCTCATGGCTGTCATACCTCTCTTAGCCTGTATCTACCTCCTCTCACCGTATCTGACCCCGGACTTTCAATCGATTGCCAGTTATGCCGCAATAATCTTCGCTGCGATGGTCATCTCGATCCTGGGCCTTATAATCGCCAAAAGAATAATAAACGCCGTCGTTAACATTTCCATCGAGACGAGAAGGATTTCCGAAGGCGATTACGACAGGCAGATTAGTTTGTCGCGCGACGACGAGTTGGGCAGCCTTGGCCATTCCATCAATGCGATGACCCAGAGGATAAAAACCAACCTTGATGAGCTGAAGAATTATGGGCAGAGCATGAAGGAGATCAACGCGGAGATACAGAAGAAGGTGACATCGCTTTCCAGTTTACTGCAGATAGACGAAATAATCTCGACCGGTTCGTCGCAGATAGACACTCTCCTGGAGATGGGTGTGGGCAAGGCGTCAAATGTATTCGATATGGGTTTCGGAGCCCTGTATATGCCCAGAGAAGAGGGGGGAAATTTTATAGCGAAAGTCTGCTACAATGCCGACAACGAGAAACTCGCGGAGATCGCTATAAAGAGGGATGGCCGCGGAGTCCTCGAAGGAGTCATCGAAAGAAAAAAACTGCTGTATGCCTCTAATGGCATGAAAATTCCGAAAGACGTGGACAATTTTAAGAAGGCGCATAATCTGAAGAATTTTATAGCGATTCCGTTATATTCCGATAGGGTAGCGTTCGGCCTTCTTCTGCTCGGCAACCGTTTGAGCGATTTTACTTATACAAGCGATGATATAGACCTGGTGACCGTATTCGCCAAACATATTACCATAGCGATCGAGAGCGATATTCTGGAAAAGAAGAACAAGGAACTTGCCACAACGGATGATCTGACAGGATTATATAACAAGCGCTATATCCTCATCCGTCTCGAAGAAGAGATAAAGAGGGCGATATTTTACCAGCGTCCGTGCGCGCTTGCGGTCTTCAGGATAGATAACTTTAAGAGCTTCCGTGAAGCCAGCGGCGAGCCCGCGTCGCAAGAGATTATAAAGAAGATTGCGAAGGTTATAAGAGACAACAATATACCCATAGGCAGGGCCGCGCGTATAGGAGAAGATGAATTTGCAATGCTTCTGCCCGAGAAGAATAAGAAAGAAGCTATGCATATCACGACGGAAGTGCGTAAGAAGATCGAAAAAGCGAATGTCTTGAACGTGGGCAAGGTAACCCTTACGGTAATCTCGGGCGTGAGCGAAAATCCCATAGACGGCACTACTAGCGATGAATTATTCAAAAAAGCTATAGCTTCGCTGGACCAGCCTAAGGTATCAGACAATAACCGCGTTGTCATGTAGATGGCGCCAAGGAGAATATCGAATGTCGCATAACATAAAAGATCTTTTAAAGCTGATGGTGGAGAAGATCGCTTCGGATCTTCATATAACCGCCGGGAGCCCGGTACATTTAAGGGTGGATGAGGGCCTTGTCCAGGTGGATAAGGACGTACTATCCGAACAGGATTCGAGAACGCTTATTTTTAGTATGCTGACGGAGGCGCAGATAGAAAAATTCGAAAAGAACCTGGAGCTGGATGTCGCGTTCAGCGTAGATGGTTACGGCCGTTTCAGGGTCAATGTCTTTAAACAGAAGGGCTCGGTCGCGGCCTCGATAAGGCTGATACCGGACAGCCTGTGGTCCTTCGAGAAGTGCGGTTTACCCGTAGACGTGGCGCACGATCTCTGTAACCGCCCCAAAGGCCTGGTCCTGATCACCGGCTCCACCGGTAGCGGTAAATCCACGAGCCTTGCTTCCATGATAGACTGGATAAATGCCAACCGCTCATGCCACATTGTAACAATAGAGGATCCGGTAGAATTTATCCACAAAAATAAGAAATCCATAGTTAATCAGCGCGAGGTATATAGCGACACTCATTCTTTCAGCGCTTCGCTGAAACATATATTGAGGCAGGACCCCGATGTTATCCTGATAGGCGAGATGAGGGACCTGGAGACGATAGAGTCGGCGCTGATAATAGCCGAGACAGGCCATCTGGTATTCGCGACCCTGCATACATCGGATTGCGTACAGACGATCAACAGGATTGTAGACGTATTTCCCGCCCATCAGCAGGAACAGACGCGCACCCAGCTTTCGTTTGTGCTGGTGGGCGTTCTATCCCAGCAGCTAATACCCAGAGCGGAAGGCCGGGGACGTGTATTGGCTACGGAAGTTCTTATGGTAACACCTCCGGTCCGAAGTATGATAAGGGAGTCGAAGGCGCACCAGTTATATTCCGTTATACAGACATCCAAGAAGGAAGGCATGAAGACGATGAATCAGTCTCTCTACGAGCTTTACGGTAAGAAGCTTATAACGTACGAAGAGGCCTTTGCCCGGTCTACCGATGTCGAAGATCTCGGAAGACTCTTTAAAAAATAATACGACAGGAAAATCCGATGTCAGGCGTAAAGAGAGTGGTATTGAAACAGTTAGGTGAGCTTCTTTTGGACAGAGGCATTATCAATGAAGAGCAACTGATAAAGGCTCTCAATGTCCAAAAGGAAAAGGGCGGCCTCCTGGGCTATATCCTGGTATCGCTCGGCTATGTCAAAGAGGAAGAGATCGCTCAGGCTATCACCGTGCAGTACGGTTTTCCATACCTGCCGCTTGAATGTTATGAGGTGAATGTTGACGCGATGAGCCTCATACCGCAGAATGTTGCCGAACAGTACAACCTGATAGCTATAGATAGGATAGGAGACCTGTTGACGATCGCCATGTCTAACCCTTTGAATACACAGGCGGTCGAAGATATCGAGCTGATATCAAATTGCACCGTACAGGTCTTTGTAAGCACGATGACCGATGTGGCTAATGCGATAAATAAATACTACCGGAAGAAATGACTTACCATATGATCCCCGGACTGAAAGAGAAGCTCACTAATATCCTCATAGATAAGAACCTCATAAAAGAGGCCGACCTGCAAAAAGCCCTGGTACTTCAGAAGGAAAAAGGCGGTTCGCTAAGCGACGCGCTAGTGACTCTCGGATTCATATCCAGGACCGATCTGATGATGGCGATGAGTGAGCACCTCGGCATACCTCCTATAAACTTGAACCGTTTTAAGATAGACCCTGCGGTCCTTAAATTGATATCGAAGAAAACGGCAAAGCACTACAAGATGATGCCGGTAGCAAAGATGGGCGATGTGTTGACGATCGCGATAGCGGATCCTCTCAATATATTTGCCATCGATGACATGAAGGCTCTTACGGGGTTCAGGATAAGTCCGATAGTGACGACTGAGAAAGATATAAACGACGCTATAAGTCAATATTACGACGAGGACACCTATTCCACCATTGAAAAGATCGTCACGGATATGAAAAGCGACGACGCCGGAATTAAACTGATGGATTCTTCCGGCGCGGCAGGCGCGGAAGACCTTACAAAGATAGCCCAGGAAGCTCCCGTGGTGAAGATAACTAATATGCTGGTCGCTGAAGGTATAAAACTGCGCGCCAGCGATATACTGATCGAGCCTATGGAGAGCGAACTGCGTATCAGGTACAGGGTCGACGGGATTTTGCAGGAAGGAAAAAGGCCGCCAAAACTGCTACATAGCTCTATAGTATCCAGGTTAAAGATCATATCGGATCTTAATATATCCGAACATCGTTTGCCTCAGGACGGCAGGTTCAAGATCAAGGTTTCCGGCAGGGAAGTGGATTTCAGGATATCGGTACTGCCGTCGATCATGGGAGAAAAGGTGGCGATCAGAGTCCTTGACAAGGCTCAGGCCACGCTCGATATAAATAAACTTGGGTTCGATCAAAGATCCTTGGAAGAGATACGGAAGGCCGCCGATAAGCCGCATGGCATGATACTGATATGCGGCCCGACCGGGTGCGGAAAGACCACGACTCTTTACTCAATACTGCAGCTTGTAAATTCGCCGACAGATAACATAATTACTGTCGAGGATCCGGTCGAATATATCATAGATGGCGTGAATCAGGTCACTGCCCGGCCTGAGATGGGCCTTACGTTCGCGTCGAGTTTACGTTCCATGCTGAGACAGGATCCCGATACGATAATGATTGGCGAGATACGTGATTTTGAAACGGTAGATATAGCGATAAAAGCGGCTCTGACCGGACATCTTGTCCTGAGCACGCTGCATACCACTACGGCGACCGGCTCCATCATAAGGCTTGTAAATATGGGTGTGGAACCATTTCTCATTACATCCTCTGTGATAATGGTAGCCGCGCAGCGGCTTGTCCGAAAGATATGCTCTCAGTGCAAAGAGTCGTATCATATAGACAAATACGTGGCGGGGAAGATCAATCTGACGGAAACGTCCGGTAAAGTCACCCTGTACCGTGGAAAGGGATGCCCGGCCTGCCTGGGAACCGGTTATAAAGGCAGGATAGCTTTGATAGAGGTCCTTATGCTTACTCCGAAGATAAAAGAGTTGATACTGGCGGGTGAACAGGAACATACGATCAGAGAGGCGGCGCGGCGCGAGGGTATGAAGACTCTCCGCGAAAACGGAATGCAGAACGCGCTCAATGGCATAACCACGCTGGACGAAGTGGTGCGCGTGACTGTCGGTGACCAGGACTTAGACACGGTATAAGATAATGGACTCGTTTAAAAATAAATTGATAGATATCCTGATAAACGGTAAGCTCATAACCAGAGAGCAGCTTGCTGCCGCGCTCGACATACAGAAGAACATAGGCGGATCTCTCGGTAAAATACTGATCTGGCAGGGCTATGTTTCTCAAAAGGATATAGTGATAGCGATGAGCCAGCAGCTTAATATACCACCGATAAACTTATCTCATTATCAGATAGACAAAAGCCTGATAGATCTTATCCCCGAAAAGGTCGTTAAACAGTACCTGATAATGCCCATATCCAGGATCGGTAAGATGCTCACGATCGCCATGGTGGATCCGCTGAATATATTCGCCATTGATGACATTAAGACTTTGACCAATTATCAGATCCAGCCGATAATAGCCAGCGAGAACGATATAAAAGAAGCGATAAATGATTATTACGGCGCCGCTGTCGAGGAGATCTCCGATATGCTTGAAGAGGCCGATGTATCGGATATTGTGGAGGTGGAAAAAGGGGAGGGAGAAGAACATATAAACGTAAGCGAGGTTGCCGAAGAGTCCAAGAAAGCGCCGATCGTAAAAGTGGTGAACCTGATACTGAACGAAGCCATGAAGAGGCGCTCGAGTGATATCCATATCGAACCCCGCGAAAAGTTCCTGATGGTGCGTTATAGAGTCGACGGCAACCTGGAAGACGCGCTCACCCTGCCCAAGAAGAACCAGAACGCTATCATAGCGAGATTAAAGATAATGTCCGGGCTTGACATAACCGAGACCAGGATGCCGCAGGACGGACGGTTCAAGATAAGTTTCGAAGGAAAAGAGATAGATTTCAGAGTCTCTATACTGCCCGTAACATACGGTGGCAAGATAGTATTGAGAGCCCTCGATAAATCCAGCCTGAGCATAGGCCTTGATAAGCTCGGATTTTTACCGCGCCCGTTAAGTACTTTTAAGGCGGCTCTGGCCAGGCCGTACGGATTGATCCTAGTGACCGGCCCTACGGGGAGCGGTAAGAGTACCACTCTTTATTCCATAATAACCCAGATCAATACGCCGGATAAGAACATCGTTACCCTGGAAGACCCGGTGGAGTACGAAGTCGAAGGGATCACGCAGATCCAGGCTAAACCGGATATAGGGCTGACATTTGCCAGCGGCCTCAAATCGGTCTTGAGGCAGAGCCCTGACATTGTTATGGTCGGGGAGATTAGAGATTTCGAGACCGCAGATATATCCATAAAGGCGTCATTGACCGGACAGCTTATTTTAAGCACCCTTCATACCAATGACGCAGCGGGCGCTATAACCAGGCTTATTGATATGGGTGTGGAACCGTTTCTCGTGGCGTCCAGCCTGGTATTATCTTCGGCACAGAGGCTCATGAGAAAAATATGTCCGTCCTGCAAGGAAGAGATCGACATACCAAAGAGTGTCCTGGAGAAAGCAGGAATAACCCTTGATGAAGCAGTCGGGAAGAGCGGCGGGCATTTTTTTAGAGGTAAGGGTTGTCCGCGCTGCAATAATACCGGGTACCACGGCAGGTTCGGTATACTCGAGGCTCTTCTTATCGACGATAAGGTGAGAGAGATGATAATGAAGAAGAGCTCGAGCGACGACATAAAGGATTATGCGATAAACCAGCAGCACATGTTGACGCTGAGAGATAACGCGTTGGAAAACTTTATCAGCGGAGTTACAACTCTAGAAGAAGTTTTAAGGGCAACAGCGAAAGACTGAAACGAGGTTCTGAAAGGATTGGCGTGCCGAATTTTAAATACGTGGCCAAGGACCGCACAGGTAAGAGTTTGAGCGCAGTCCTGGAAGCCAAGGATCGCGCTTCTTGCGTGGATATCCTGCGAAAAAATGAACTTATAATAATATCGGTTACCGAAGAGGCGTCGAAGCCGGGCTTCAGCTTCGATATCTTCAGCGGGAAGCAGAAGATAAAGCTGGATGATCTTGTCATGTTTTCCAGGCAGCTGGCCACGATGGTCGATGCCGGCATCACACTTGTTGCGGCTCTCGACATACTGGGAGAGCAGATGGATAATAAGACTTTCGGAGCAATAATATTGACCGTTCGTAATGACGTTGAGACCGGATCTAGCCTTTCTGCGGCGCTGGCCAAACACAAAAAAGTCTTTTCACCTCTTTTTATAAACATGGTGAGAGCGGGCGAGTCGAGCGGTATGCTGGACGACATATTGGACCGGCTGTCACAATATCTCGAAAAGACGGCCAGCCTGCAGAAGAAAGTGCAATCCGCGATGATATACCCGGCTGTGGTAAGCGGAATGGCGCTTGGAATAACCCTTCTTCTCCTGCTGAAAGTGGTGCCGATCTTCAAGGATATCTTTTCCGGATTCGGTGCCGCGCTTCCTACTCCTACGTTGGTGCTGATTAATATCAGTAACGCTCTGCAGAAACATTTTGTTGTGATAGTATTGTGCGTAGTCGGCGCGGGCTTCTTGTTTCGTCGATGGCTGAAGACCGAAAAGGGTAGGGTACGTTTTGATGGATTAATACTTCACATGCCGATATTCGGCATCTTGCTTAGAAAGGTCGCTATTAGTAAATTTTCAAGGACGCTATCCACTCTTATAAAGTCCGGAGTTCCCATACTCTCCGCGCTGGAGATCGTAGGCAAGACCGCAGGCAACAGGGTAATTGAAATGGCTGTGGATGAAGTCAGGAAGAATGTAAGAGAGGGAGAGGGCATAGCGGCGCCGCTGGCTAAATCCAAAATCTTTCCCACCATGATGACAAGGATGGTTTCGGTCGGAGAGCAGTCCGGAGAGCTCGAGAAGATGCTATCGAAGATAGCCGATTTTTATGACGAACAGGTTGACACGGCTGTCAGCGGGTTGACCAGCTTGATAGAGCCGCTCATAATCGGATTCCTGGGAATAGTCATAGGGTCAGTCGTTATAGCCATGTTCCTTCCGATATTTAAGCTTACCACAGTTGTAGGCATGTAAAAAAGTTGATATATATTGTTCGGGTACTCTTGACAAGAGACGGTTCGTAACGTATACTTAAGACGTGAGGGTCTCTTTGGAGGAGATTCGGCAATAAGACGGCAATTATAGCTAGATATTCTTTTTTTAGCTCCAATAGGACCTGAAGCCTGTGTTTAATCAGCAGGTTATGTTATATTTTAAGGGTCTTTTTGGGGTTTTTTTATTTTTGAAAAATATACCCAATTATGGGAGAAAGGGAGGTGATTTATATGATGATAAAGATGAACAAGAAGGGCTTTACGCTGGTTGAAATAATGATCGTCGTCGCAATTATAGGTCTATTAGCTGCGATAGCCATTCCGAACTTCGTCAAAGCGAGGGAGACCGCGCAGAAGAACGCGTGTATCGCTAACCTGAAGCAGATTCAGGGGGCAGCCCAGGTATGGGCCATAGATACAGGCGCTGCGTCAACTGCTTCAGCTACTTCGGCGCTTCTGGTGCCTGATTACCTTAAGGCTTGGCCGAAGTGCGGTACGGCCATATATGTGGCGACAACCGTATCCGGTACTCCGGCTTGCCCGAATAGTACAGCCGGTCATACCATCTAATCGGCAGGTTCGGATGGATCGATTAGCGTAAGCTGATGAAAAGGCTCCGCGCTCAGTCAGTTGAGTGCGGGGCCTTTTCTACATGTGGCGGACGCATGATATTCATTGACAATAGTTTGCCTACATGATAATTTCATGGTTATAGCGACATTGCATCAATAATAATAATATAAAGACGATGGAGAGTATGAGCAATACGAGAGGCCTCACTCTGGTAGAAGCGTTAATATCGATCCTATTGATCAGTGTGTTATTGGTCGGGATATTAGGAGCGTTCGTTGTCGCCAGACTCGGCGTAGATAGGGCAAAGCACAGGATGATGGCGATGAATACCATACGCCAGTATATGGAGCAGGAGATAAGGGCGGGATATCTCGGTGGATTTGGCGCCAGGGATGACGAGTCAGTTGACGAAGATTATTATCTGACCGTTGACAGCGCTAGCAGCGCCAGCTTTACGATCGATGATACAGGTTCTTCAACTCTTCAGGGAACAATACGGCCCGATCCTTATCCTGCCGAGACCTATGAAATAGGCACATCGCCAGATTCTTGTCGCTATAAAAAAATCGGTTTTGTAGTTGAGTGGGATGAAACACTGTCCGGTGGCTCCGCCAGCACAGAGAGGGCGATCGCGTATGTCGCTGATCACAGTTAGGAGCACATTGAATAGCCGCAAAGGTTTTACGCTGGCAGAGGTGCTTGTAGCGACCATCATAGGTACAATGGTCATGGCCAGCGCATGGTCTGTCTACGTGATGGTGTGGCAATGGTGGGCAGAGACGAGCCCCCGCATCGAAGTCGAAAGGACGGCAAGGCTTGCACTCCTGAACATTATTGATGGCGTAACTTCAGTCGGCGGCCTATCAGGAGATGTCGCCGGCAGTTATACCATAGGCTCTACTTCTTATAAGCGCCGCAACGGGATCGCGTGGGCAAATAAAGACCCCGGTGATAGCAGTTACCCGCAGATACAGGACCAGACCGGCATGCCGGCCAGCAGGATCCTTTATCATCTTGAACCGGATGCCGGTAATACGAAGAGAGAGTTTTATTATGGGACAGATAATGGGCAAGGAGCCGTTTATTACAAACATACTAACGGCGTAAGCTATATGCTCAACGGCACTCGCGGTATAACCAATTTGAAATTTGAGAAGTTCGTGGACCCGGAAGGCTATAGCTACGATAACATTATAAAGGTGACCGTTACGGCG
Source organism: Candidatus Omnitrophota bacterium (assembly GCA_018823705.1). GTDB lineage: Bacteria > Omnitrophota > Gorgyraeia > 2-01-FULL-45-10 > 2-01-FULL-45-10 > CAIMPC01. The sequence continues at coordinate 12,033 of JAHJHP010000005.1, forward strand.
CAGAAAGAGGTCTATGGCACGCGGGCTCAGCAATCGTACACGGTAGGGGTGGTGTATACGGATACGGTCTATCTTAGGAACGCGCTATGAGAATTAATCCCAAGAAAGGTTTCATAATAATATTGGTGATCGTGTCGCTATCAGTTCTCATATTGAGCGCCTCTATGATAGTGACTATCGGTTGCGGCGAACTTATGGCGACACGGGTCAGGAATGATATGCTGGTATCGGCGTATTACGTAGCGATATCGGGATGTGAGCTAAAATACGCGGATATTAAATCGTCCGCCGCGCCGAAATGGGGCGTTCCGTTGACAGGCAGTGTAGCGGTCGGATCTTCCGTTATCGGCACATACAGCGCGACAGCCACCGACCTGGGATCGAATACTTTCGCTATCGTATCTATCGGCACAGTCAACGGCCGCACGGCAACGGTGACAGAAAAATTAGGTTACCTGGTCGACTATGACGGCCCGCTTGCTCTGGGCGCGTATGGCGCAGTGAGCCTTATAAGCGGTTCAAATCCGGCGAAGATAAAGATGGAGGGGCCGGCAGCTAGCAGTACAACCGAAGTCTATACCGAAGGCAATGTAACTATATCGGGGGATCCGGATATACTTGATAATACCGGCGTGCCTAAGGTGAGTTTCTGGCCTGCCGGAGTGGTTGGTGACACTAACGGAAACGGGACTATATATACTGATGCGGATGGCAGCAATAGCATAACGTCAGACGAAGCAGGAGAAGAGCAAGCCGCGGCTTTTGCATTAGATGACGTTTATCCTCCCAGCTCACCGGATGGTGTGGCGGATGAAAAAGACGCATTCTACTATTACTACACGACCATCCTTAATTATCCGGGGACGTTGTATTATACCGGTGACCAGATATTTGATTCCAATGACATAGACGATAGTGTGCCTATGATATTTGTGGACGGAAATTGCACGATAACCGAGAACGATGGCGCAACTACAGACCACACAGTGGTCGTCACCGGTGACCTGACACTGCATCAGCCGACAAACGAATCCGGCGACAGGAACACGTATGTCGTATATGGTAATGTCACCACGGACGGTGAGATGGGCCATGGCGGCGGAACAATAGGCGACCTGATCATCTTCGCGAACGGGGACATCACTAAGTCGGGCGGCGGCAAGATGAACGCCTCCTTCTATTCCAACGGCACATTAACGATCGATACGGGATCGGGCGCGGGGAAGATGCATCTTATGTTGAGCAGGCTTACTGCGACGGATCTGCCCATAGGCTTGCCTTCCGGATATCCCATCAGGATGACATCCGGTTTTACCGTAAAGAACCAGACGGACTATCCGCCGGTCTGGCAGAGAAAATAAAGATGATAGATTTCGACATATTGAAGAGATTCCGCCCCGGGGTTAAGAACAGGGTTGCCCTGGACATAGGTTCTGATTCCATAAAGATGCTGGAGATATCCGGCGCTTCAGAAAAACCCGCGCTTGCATCATTCGGCATAAGAAAGATACAGGGATCTTCCGATGAGGCATCGGTAGATGCCGTAAAGGCCTTGTCCGAAGAGCTAAAGATAACCGTAAAAGACCTCAACATCTCTCTCTCAGGGCCGTCCGTTGTGGTGCGGGTCATTTCGATGCCGGATATGACGGATGAAGAATTGAAAAATGCCATAAGGTTCGAGACCGAAAAGTCCATCCCGTTCGATATAAACGAGTGCGCGTTCGACTTTTATATTCAGGGAAAAGATGTAAGGGAAAAGAATAATTTAAATATTCTTCTGGCTGCCGCCAAGAAGGACTCTGTACTCGCGAAGATAAAGATCGCCGAGGAGGCCGGCTTCAGGGTCAATGTGATCGATGTCGACAGCTTTGCAGTCACCAATGCGTTTATCAGGAACTATGCTTCAATAAAACCCGCAAGGACCATAGCTCTTCTCAATATCGGCGCGACATATACAAATCTAGCGATCTTAAATGACGGGCTGATAGCGTTTATCAGGGACCTGACAACCGGGCTGAAGGCTGTCTCTAGCGAGAAAGCAGCTGATACCGGTCCCGGCGTAAAGAGCGCTCTCGTAAGCCTCGTGAATGAGATCAAGCTCTCCTTTGGATACCACGAAAACCAGAGCGGTAAAGGCGTAGACGAAATATATATTTCAGGCGGAGGCGCCGGCTTTGCAGGGATGGAAGAGGCATTTAGTGAAACATTCGGAATTAAGCCCGAGAGATGGGATCCTTTTAAATTTTTGACCGTCGACCCTGCGGCTATAAATATGGATGCCCCCGCCAGGCCGAGAAGCTCTTTTGCCGTCTGCGCCGGCCTGGCACTGAGAGGAAACGCGTGGTAGAGATAAATTTACTGCCCCAGGAATTAAAGCCAAAGCCTTCGTTATTTTCCGGCATAAATTTTAAAGGACTCGATATAAATAGCATCCCCATTCTGAAGATCGCTATGGGTATAGGCGCTTGTCTGGTATTGGCGCAGCTTGCCATATCTCTTATCTGGATAGTTTCAAACGCAGAACTTAAGTCGTCGACAAAAAAGTATAATGAGATATTACCGGAGAAGACAGTAGCAGACGCGTTGAAGACAAAGGTGGCTTACATCAACAAGAGGTCCGGCGCAATCGACGAGCTGATCGTTAAGCGATTCAGTTGGGCGAGGAAGATGAGCCTGTTAAGCGACTGCGTGACTCCCGGCATATGGTTCTCGGAACTATACTATGATGAGAGGCCGGTAACCGATAAGGCGAAGACAGGTAAGCCGGGAGCGCTTATAATCAGCGGATATGCTTCAGGCGCAGGTGAACAGGGAACGGCTCTTATAGGGAAGTTTATAAAAAGCCTTCAGGATAATAAAGAATTTTACTCGGATATGGCCAGCGTAGACCTGGTCTCTACGAAGAGCGATAAGGTGGATAAACAGGATGTGATGAGTTTCAGGGTCACATGTATTTATAAATGAACAGTCTAAATAATATTTTTACAAATCTCAAGAAGGACCCTAAGCAGATGATCATAGTCATATCTTCTGCGGTCCTGCTTTCGCTATTCGTCTGCATCGTCTTTGTCTTTAAACCTCAGATCGTGAACATATCCGGAGTCAGGGCGAGGCTCAGTAAGATAAATGCCGATCTGAAAGGCGCGAGATCCGATATTGCCAGGATCGGCGTAATGAAAGACACTGTAGATTCTTATAAAAAGAAGATCGGCTTGTATGAGAAGACCCTTCCGACCGAAGACGGCATACCTGGCCTGCTGGAGAGCCTGTCCGGGATGGCGAAGAGCGCGAATATGCGTATAGCCGGTATAGTGCCGATAATTCAGAAAAAGCCTGAGGCAGGAAATCGTGCTTACGAAGAGATCCCCATAACGATAACCGCTCAGGCCGGATATCATGAGTTGGGCCGCTTTCTTGCCAGCCTGGAAAATTCCGATAGATTTATGAAAGTGACTGACATACAGATAAAGGCCGATAAGGCCTCACCTAAAAAACATGATGTTGAACTCCTGGTGGTTACTTATGTCCTGCTGGAGGGTAAATGATATACAAGTTGCCCAAAACAGCGTATAGTCTATTTATAGCGTTGGCGCTATCAGCCCTGAGTGGGGCGTTCAGCGCCGCCGATGATTACAAGTATGAGTCACGCGGTAAGCGTGATCCTTTTGTACCGCTCGTTGGAATAAATAGGCCGGCTGTGTCAAAGCTGGAGGATGTGACATCAATCGCGGATGTAAAGGTGGAAGGCATAGTCAGCGCTTCAGGTGGCAGGATGGCCGCGATACTTAACGATCAGATCGTAAGGCAAGGAGACAGATTCGGGGATATTGAAATAAAAAAGATAACAAAGAAAGCGGTCACAATAGTAATGGGCGGCAAAAATTATGATATAATGCTAATCGAAGAGGGGGGATCAAAGAGTGGGCGATAAGATACGCGAAGGAGTAAGAAAATGTTTGATCATCACGCTCGTAGTCATGTTTAGCGCGTCATCGTCGTCTATTCCTCAGGTTTTGGCGGAGGAAACTCCAGCGCAAGCTCCGGTAAGTACGGAAGCCCCCGCCGCAGCGGCCCAACCTCAGGTTGCTGAAGAAGCCGCGCCTGCGGAATCTATTCCGGTCTCACCGGGTAATGTCACAGTCAATTTTAAGGGAGCTGAAATAAATACTGTTTTGGCTTATATATCCGAGGTGTCGGGTGTTGACATAGTGTCAGCTCCTGACGTTAAGGGCATCATAGATCTCAGGCTCAACAATAAGCCATGGAAAGCGGCGCTCGATATCATCGTAAGGAACTACGGATTTGCTTATGAGAGGGAAGGTGACATTATAAGGGTTGTGACGCTGGATAGGCTGAAGCAGGAAGAGCTTACTACCCAGGCTTTCAGCCTCAATTACTCGAAATCGCAGGATGTCGTTGCCGCGTTAAAAAACATAGTTGGTGAAAGGGGCAGTGTGGTCTTTGACGACAGGACCAATACGGTCCTCGTCACCGATATCCCCACCAACATATACAAGATAGGCCAGCTGATCGGAAAACTCGACAAGAGAACACAACAGGTCCTGATCGAGGCCAGAGTTATTGAGACTCTATTGGGCGATGACGAAAAATTGGGTATAGACTGGAGCGTAAAGATAACGGCTTCCGGAGCTAAGAGACCGACCACTTTGCCGTTCGATTACTATGACCCGGGTAGTAAAATACTGAACAAATATACGCCGCTTGTACAGACGGGCGCTAAGACTGTTTCGTATCCCGTAGGAGGCGGAACTGTTGAGACCGATCCAGGTATATTTCCAGTCGGCGCTTCCGGCGCGGCGTTGTCAGCCCCCAACAATAAGGGTTTTCCTCTCGTTGACTATACCGTCGATACGATGAAGAACGCGTTCGCATTCGGCACGCTCGATTTTACCGAATTTAAAGCGGTGCTTGAGATGTTGAAAGCGAGATCTAATACGGACACCATATCTAATCCGCGCATAGCCACACTGAACAATAGCAAGGCCACCATAAACGTAGGTGAGATCATATATATTCCCAAATTTGAGAGAAACTCTACTACCGGAAAGATGGAGATAACCGGATATGATCAGACAAACTCAGGCATAGTCCTGGAAGTTACTCCCCATATTAACGATGTCGGTGAAATAGCAATGGATTTGATCCCTCAGATAAAACAATACCTGGGGACTTCGCCGATTGCCCCCGGTAGCGATATATATGCGCCGTTATTTAAGACGAGAGAAGCAAAGACGCAGGTGATGGTAAAGGATGGACAGACGATATTCATAGGCGGCCTGATAAGCGAGAGAGAGGTCGACAGACGCACCAAGCTGCCTTTTATCGGAGATTTGCTCGGAGACATTCCTGTCCTGGGGCTTTTATTTTCACATAAAAATATAGTCAAGGAGAGGGTGGAGCTGATATTCTTCATTACGGTCAATATAATGTCTCCCGATAAGGAGATAAAGGGCGTCCCGCTACCCAGCAAGGCTTATGTACCTTTATTTACCGATACTCAGCGCGGTAATACGGTCAGTACAAAGAAGAGATTGAAGAAGACATATTAATCCCGAAAACGTAAGTTATAAGTTAAGAGCTATATTTTCCAAGACCGGCGATATGCGTTTCATATCGCACCTGGATCTTATGAGGCTTTTCCATAGGGCGCTACGCAGGGCCGGCTTGCCGGTTGCTATAACCAAGGGGTTCAGCCCTCGCGTAAAGATGAGCATAATGAAGGCTCTGAAGCTGGGGGTGGAGAGTAGCGCCGAAGAAGCTCTCTTTTACATGAACGAGAAGCTGTCACCGCAAGAGTTCATGGCCCGATTAAATACCAAATTGCCCGATGGAATAAAAATGGTCAGCGCTATAGGAGATGATTTAAATGCATAAAGAGATATTTATAAGCGTGACTCAGCACGAGAAGAGGATCGCCGTGCTTGAGAATAAGCGCATCGAAGAGTTCTACACGGAACGCCTCGATGATGTGAACCTGGTAAGTAATATATACAAGGGTAGGGTTGAATCTGTGCTGCCGGGCATGGGCGCGGCGTTTGTGGATATAGGGCTGGAGAAGAACGGTTTTCTCTACGTAACCGATGTGGTGCCCGGAATGGGGAGCTATGAGAAGCTCCTGGAAGAAGGCGTGGGCGAAGAAGTGATTAAGAAGGCCGAGCGCCAGAAGAAACTTCCGCCGATAAATCAATTGCTAAAAAAAGGCGACGAGGTGCTCACCCAGATAGTTAAGGAGCCGATAAACACAAAAGGCGCGAGGTTGACGACGCATATAAGCATACCGGGAAGATTTCTGGTCCTTATGCCGTTTGATAATCACATAGGCCTTTCCAAGAGGATAGAGTCCAGGGAAGAACGTGACAGGATAAGGAAGATCATGGAGAACCTGAAGCTGCCGAAAGACCTTGGCTTCATCGTCAGGACTGCCGCTCAGGGGGCCAGCGATAAAGATTTCTTCAGGGAATCCAGGTACCTTATCAACCTATGGAATAATATAAAGGCGAAGACGAAGAAATCTAAAACCCCGGCGCTAATACACTCCGAATACGACCTGGTGTTGAGGGTCGCCAGAGACATATTTACAAGTGATGTCGGTAAGCTGGAAGTCGATTCAAGGGATGACTTCAGGAGGATCTCGCGCTTCCTGAATATACTGGCGCCGCATCTGAGGCCCAGATTGAAGTTCCATGAAGATAAAGTCCCGATATTCGAAAAGTTTGAGATAGAGAAGCAGATAGAGAAGATATACGATAGGGTGGTACAGCTGAAGAGCGGGGGCTACCTTATATTCGAACAGACGGAGAGCCTGGTCGCGATAGACGTCAACTCCGGAAAATTTATCGGCAGAAAGAACCTGGAGGATACGGCGTTCAAGACCAACATAGAAGCCGCAGAAGAGGTGCCCCGGCAGCTGAAGCTCAGGGATCTTGGAGGCATAATCATAATAGACTTCATAGATATGGATTATTCCGACCACAGGAAGTCGGTGTTTAGGACCCTGGAGCGCCACCTGGAAGATGATAAAGCAAAGACTAACATCCTGAATATCTCAAGCATAGGGCTTGTCGAGATGACGCGCCAGAGGGTGCGCGAATCGATCGAGTCGAAAAGTTACCAGAAGTGCCCGTACTGTAACGGCCGCGGCATCGTGAAATCGATATCGACCATCTCCATCGAGCTGATCAGGAAGCTTGAGCATATGCTGCAGAACGCCAAGCCGAGAGAGCTCTTCGTTTCGATGCATCCGGAAGTGGCGTATTATGTCTCAAGCCCCGAAAAGAATATGATAAGGTCGCTTGAAAGGCGCTTCAGAAAGAGCATAAGGATAATAGAAGACCCCAATATCCATATAGAAGAGATAAAGATAGAGCAACGGGGCGCTTGAGATAGTAAGTGGAAATTTTTCAGCCATAACTGCAGCGAAAAAATATACTTCACGCCGCACTTCATGTCTTCATTCGCGGCGATGAATTATTTTCGCTCAAAAATTTAATCTTCAATAACTCGTGATAGTGGCGACCCAGCCAGTGGGCCTCGCCTGCCCGAATGCCCATTATCTAAATCTGGCAGGCGGGCCTAATTTTGCTAGTGAGGATTATAGTTTTAATTTGGTGGTTTCATTTTATGAGTAACCGTATAGCAACGCACATATGTGTTGATTAGTGCAAATCTTAGCAAAATTTACGGCTCAACCCACGTGGCTGGATTGCCATCTACACGTCTTTTGTATAACAGAAGTTACTTATTACGATATTTTCGCCTGAGTAAGCCGAAAAATCTCCTTGGGAGAGCGAATGAATAGCGAAAATACTATAAGGGCGCCGCACTTCAGGGTTTCATGAAGCGGCGAGTTGAATTTTTTCGGCATAGCGCTTAGTATGACTGTAGGTGCTCTAAGGCTCATATGGTTAAGAGATTAGCTTTACGTCGAGCGAATATGAAAGTGCGTGAATCTGTACACATAATTCGCTCGACGTAAAGCTTAGCGCACGGCGAAAATAATTCATCGCCGCGAATGAACCCCTGAAGTGCGGCGTGAAGAATATTTTCGCAATAATGAGGGGAATATTTTCAGTGCGAATATACTTCGCACTTAGGTCAAGCGACAGCAGGGGGTTGCTGCATCATCGAGCTTGACCGACGGCTGATATTGTGCTATATTACCGACTCTATAACCCTGATAATCAACTATAAAAGATCCGGAGGTATTGAATGTTCGCTGTGATAAGCGTGGGTGGTAAGCAGTACAAAGTAGCCAAAGACGACGTATTTTCCGTAGAAAAGTTGGATCTTAAGGCCGGTAAGGAAATAAAGGTAGATAAAGTGCTTCTCGCCAAAGAGGGGAACTCCACGCATATAGGGAGTCCCTACCTTAAGGGTTCGCATGTTACATGTGCGGTCATACGCCAGGAAAGAGAAGCTAAAGTAATAGCCTTCAAGTATAAGAAACGGAAGAGCGAGAAGAAGAAGATAGGCCACAGGCGCGATGTTACTGTGCTCAAGGTCAAGGATATAGAGATAGCGAAAGGTGACAAATAATGGCACATATGGTAAACGGGCGTGACGGCCAACCAAAGACCCGGGGTATCAAGAAGTATAAGGGCGAGACTGTTAAAGCCGGCAATATAATCATCAGGCAGAGGGGCCAGTGCTTCAAGCCCGGCGTCAATGTGGGGATCGGTAAGGACGCCACTCTTTTCGCGCTGGTCGCCGGCGTGGTGAATTATAAGCCGAACAAAGTAGTAAGCGTCATCCCCAACGAGAGATAATGTTCACGCCGTTAGACGCTTTGCAAATATGACGCTTTATCACAGTACTGTGCGTAAATATTTTACGGATATGGAGTACTTCTAACGGTGTTCATAGATGAAGCGAGGATATACGTTAAGGCCGGCGGCGGCGGCGACGGTTGCAGCAGTATCTACACCGATAAGTACAACAGGGTAGGCTCCCCTGACGGCGGGTTCGGCGGACATGGCGGAGACGTCGTCTTCCTTGTCGATGGGAACGTACAGACCCTTCTCGATTTTCAATACAGACAGCATCACGAAGCCCAGCGCGGATATCACGGCAGTTCCACCCACAAAAAAGGCGCGCGAGGTAAGGATCTTGTTATAAAAGTGCCGCCAGGCACCACTGTCAAGGATTCCGACACCGGCCTTATAATACGCGATCTTGTAGCTATAGGCGACAAAGTAATAGTGGCCAAAGGCGGTCAGGGCGGCAGGGGGAATTCCCGGAACCATGAAGCCACAGAGGGCTCTCCAGGCCAGGTTAAGACCGTGCGGCTTGAGTTGAAGTTGATCGCGGATGCCGGAATAATCGGTTACCCCAACGCAGGAAAATCCACTTTTATCTCTAAAATATCGAGCGCGCACCCAAAGATAGCGAGTTACCCATTTACTACCAAAGAGCCCGTATTGGGCGTGGTCAGGATCCACGAGGAGTCCTCTTTTGTGGTCGCCGAGATACCAGGCCTGATTGAGGGCGCGCACGAGGGCAGAGGTTTGGGCGACAAGTTTTTGAGGCATATCGAGAGGACAAGGATATTGATACATCTGGTGGATATCTCAGCTTTCGAAGGCAGAGACCCCGTACAGGATTATAGAAAATTGAATTTTGAACTTAAATCGTACAGTAAAGAGCTTTCAAAGAAGTTTCAATTCATAGCGCTGAACAAAATAGATGATCCCGGAGCTGAGGTCCATGTTAATAGGTTCAGAAAGGCTTACCCCAAAAAGAAGATCTACCCGATATCGGCGATCACGGGAAAAGGCCTTAAGGAACTCCTGGAAGCGGTGTATAAAAAAGCGATGAGTGCCAGATCATATGCGAAAACATAAGAAGATCGTAATCAAGATAGGAACAAAAGTTATAACGTCCAGGGACAGGTCTCTCGATAAGGATCGCGTGAAGGGGATAGTGTCGCAGGTCTCCGATATCCGGAAGGCCGGTATAGACGTGCTCATTGTAACGAGCGGCGCCATCGGCGCTGGAATGTGGCTCCTGGGTATGAAGAGACGTCCTTCGGAGCTTTCCGAACTGCAGGCCGCAGCTGCTATAGGGCAGACCCACCTCATGCAGCTCTACAGCGAATATTTTAAGACCGAGGACACTCTTACCGGCCAGATGCTTCTGACTCAGGATGATTTTGATGATAGAAAACGATATCTTAACATCAAGCATACGATAGATGCTCTCCTGAAATATAATGTAGTGCCGATAATTAACGAAAACGATACGGTAGCTACCGAAGAGATAAGGTGCGGCGACAATGACCGTCTCTCGGGCCTCGTGGCAGATATCGCAGGATGCGATAAGCTTATCCTTCTTACCGATGTCGATGGCCTGATGGATGCAAACGGAGACGTGATAAGCACCGTCTGTGAAGTAAACCAGAAGATATTGAAGTTGGGCGGCAAGAGCGCTTGCGACCTGGGTACCGGCGGTATGGCAACGAAACTGGCGTCTGCAAGAGCCGCTTCGAAGGCCGGCATCGGCTGCGTTATTGCTAACGGCAAGGTCAAAGACATCCTAGTCAAGATAGTGCTTCTCAGAGAGAAGATCGGCACGATGATACCCGGCGCAAATAAGAAGTTTGATGCCAAAAAGCGCTGGATAGCATACTCTTCCACTCTCAGGGGTACGGTGCGTGTAGATGACGGTGCCAGAACGGCTCTCGTGGATGACAACAAGAGCCTGCTGGCATCGGGTATAGTGGCCTCCAGCGGCGAGTTTGCCTCCGGCGATGTCATCAGTATATCGGATAAAGACGGCCGTGAATTAGCGAGGGGCCTCTCCAATTATTCGTCCGACGAAGTGAAGAAGCTGAAAGGGTTGAGGTCCGCTGATTTCAAGAGAGTGCTGGGATATAAGGCCAAAGACGAGATCGTACATAAAGATAATCTGGTGATATTATGATGTCCGCAGACGATATAAAAAGATTGTGCAGGAAAGTGAAGTCCGCTTCCAGGGAGCTTGCCCTTACAGATACCAAGACTAAAGACAGAGTGCTTATCGCCATGAGCAAGGCTCTTATAAAGCGGGCGTCCTATATCGTCAGGGAGAACGAAAGGGATCTTGCGTCCGCTAAGCGAAAAGGGTTGTCTCCGGCTTATCTCGACCGGTTACGGCTCACGGTATCGGGAATATCGGGCATGGCGAAGTCCCTGTCGGTTATTGCCCGGTTCAAGGATCCCGTAGGCGAAGTCATCGAAACCCTCAGAAGGCCCAATGGGCTATTGATAAAGAAGGTGAGAGTTCCGATCGGCGTGATACTGATCATCTACGAAGCGAGGCCAAACGTTACCGGCGACTGCATCGGATTATGTCTTAAATCCTCCAACGCGCTTATCCTGCGAGGTGGCAGCGAAGCCCTGAATTCCAATATAGCGATATTCGATATCCTGAATGACGTCGCCGTGAAGAATGGCTTACCGGCTAATTCCATCGCGATGATCAGGGATACGGACAGGCGTATCGTGAAACAGCTTCTTGAAAGCGATAGCCTCATAGATCTCGTTATACCCAGGGGCGGTGAATCGCTGATCCGTGAGGTCACGAAGACCTCGAGAATACCAGTAATAAAACACTATAAAGGCGTTTGTCATACTTATGTCGACCGAAGCGCGGACCTCAAGATGGCGGAGAATATCTGTTTTAACGCGAAAGTTCAGAGGCCCGGCGTATGTAATGCAATGGAGACGATGCTTGTGCACCGCAAGGTGGCAAAAAAGTTCCTAAGCCGGATGATAAAACGTTTTTCCGATTCAGGCGTCGAGATCAGGGGAGACGCCGAAACGCGGAGGATCGCCCCTTACATAAAAAGGGCCGTGGAAAACGACTGGTATACCGAATACCTTGGCCTCATCCTTTCCGTAAAGGTCGTGACGGACATAGATGAAGCTATAGCCCATATAATGAAATACGGTTCGTATCACTCGGATGCCATAGTCACCGGTAATAAGAAGAATGCCGGGAAGTTTCTGGATGAAGTCGATTCTGCCTGTGTATATGTTAACTGCTCGACAAGATTTACCGATGGCGCCCAGTTCGGAAAAGGCGCCGAAATGGGAATATCCACCGATAAGCTGCACGCGCGCGGCCCGATGGGCCTCGAGGAGTTGACTTCATACAAGTATGTGATCTACGGCACCGGACAGGTCAGGAGGTAGGCGCTGGTATGAGTCCCGTTAGATCTATCGTGAGAATATCAGGGGTTTATAACAGGGTGAGTTTCCAAAGAGGAGATCTAACGGGATGAGGATCGGAATACTCGGAGGAACATTTAATCCCATCCATATAGGGCATCTCATTTTGGCTGATGAGGCGCTCTCAAAATTGAAACTGGACAAAGTGGTATTTGTACCGTCTTATATGCCGCCGCACAAGAGCGTCGACACCGATATCAAACCTCAGGACCGCCTTAAGATGGTGGAGCTTGCGATAGAGGACAATCCGTCCTTTGAGGTCTCAAATTTTGAAATAGGCAGGAAGAAAACATCCTACTCTATCGATACGCTGAAAGAGTTCCGATCGAAGCACGGAGCCGATATCCAGCTCTATTTCATCACAGGTTCGGATCTCCTGAAAGACCTCTTTTCCTGGAAGAACGTCAACGATATATTTAAGATCTCGAAATTTATAGTCGCCAACCGTCCGGGTTATCCCGTCAAAGATGTCCCGAAGGAAGCGGAGACAGTGGTCATAACCCCCATCGAAGTGTCGTCGGAAGATATTAGAAAACGCCTAAAGGCCGAAAGGTCCATAAGATATCTCGTGCCGGAGAAGGTACGCAGTTACATCCGCGAACGTAAACTGTATAAATAAGCGGCGGTTTTCCTTGACGGCAGCGGCGTTCAGGGTGTATAATCAGTAAAATTTTAGATATTCAAGCTCGATTTTTAAGGGGGTGATATCGGATGGCAGAGATAGGATATTGCGTAAAGTGCAAAGCGAAGAAAGAGATGAAGGATACTCAGCAGGTCACAATGAAGAATAAGAGAACAGCGATGAAGGGTAAGTGCACGACTTGTGATACCGGCATGTATAAGATAATGAAGTAATATTGCGATTACACAGATTAGAAGCGAGTTTCAACTCACCGCTGATCTGTGTAATCTTTTTATGTGTGCCTAAATTCCGCGCCGATAGAAAAGGAGCATGATTATCGAATCGATACGTAAAGCTTTGGTGATGGCAAATGCCGCCTCGGATAAGAAGGGGATCGATATAGTCACGATAAAGATGCGGAAGATATCCGGCATATGTGACTATTTCGTGGTTATAAGCGGCACCTCCACGACTCATGTCCGCGCCATATCCGATAATATCGTCAGGCAGCTCAGGGAGAAGGGCGTTAATCCCAGGCACGTGGAGGGCGAGAGAGAAGCTTCATGGATCCTCGTAGACTTCGGTGATGTCGTGGGCCACATATTCCTGGAAAAGACGCGCAAGTATTATGACCTTGAAGAGCTATGGGCAAAAGCTCCGCAGGCGAGTTTCGAAGAGCCCGGGCTGGCGACGAAGAGATCTGTAAAAAAAGCCGTAAAGAGGTCCGTGAAAAAGTCCGTAAAGAAGCCCGTAAAAAAGTCCGGGAGTAAGCCCGCGCGTAAAGTCGCGAATAAGATCAGAAAACAATCTCGAAAGAAGAGTAAATAATAGCTCAATGTGCTATGGCGAGATCGAAAATAATATAACGTTAGTCCTGGAGAGCTCTCTTCAATCGGTGCTCTCGAGCCTCAATATCTCCTTACCTTCATCAGACAAAATAAAAGTAGAGTTGGAGATACCAAAAGATAAGTCCCACGGTGACCTCTCTTCAAATATTGCAATGAAGATATCCAGGATCGCCTCCATGCCTCCCATTAAATTCGCTAATCTATTGAAAACAAAGTTCGAGGAGATGGTCCCGTCATCGCCGCATGGCGGCTCCGTAGACTTGGTTGAGGTAAAGCCGCCCGGTTTTATCAATTTCTTTGTAAGTAAAGAGTATCTTTTCGACACCATTAAGGATGTCGTCAGGAAGGGCGATAATTATGGCGCTTCCGATTACGGGGGCGGCGTGAAGATGCAGATAGAGTTTGTAAGCGCAAATCCGACAGGCCCGCTTACGATTGCTCACGCGCGACAGGCCGCGCTTGGCGACAGCCTCGCCAACATCATGACATTCCTGAATTATGATGTCACGAGGGAATATTATCTGAACGACGAGGGGAATCAGATGAATATCCTCGGCAGGAGCATCCGCGCGCGTTATATGAGTCTCTGCGGCCGAGAAGAACCATTACCCGATGACGGTTATAAAGGTTCGTATGTAATCGATATCGCGAAGGATATTGAGAAAGAGCACGGAAGGGGATACTTAAATGCGGAAGGCATAGATCATTTCCGGGAGTTTGGACTTGCGTGGATACTGGCCGACATAAAGAAGGATCTTAAAGATTTTGGAGTAAATTTCGATGTCTGGTATAGCCAGAAGAGCTTGAGAGAGTCCGGGAAGGTCGAGAAGGCAGTCGCTATCCTTAAAGATAAGGGCTTCGTATATGAGAGCGAACAGGCGGTATGGTTCAAATCAACTCTTTTTGGCGACGACAAAGACAGGGTCATCTATAAGTCCGATGGGACTGCCACATATCTGACGCCTGACATTGCGTATCATCTGGAGAAGTTCAATCGGGGCTTTAAGAAGCTGATAGATATATGGGGCCCCGACCATCACGGGTATATTCCCAGGATGAAAGCCGCCGTCAAAGCGCTCGGATATCCGGAAGATTCGCTCTCGGTGCTGATAGTACAGCTCGCTACGTTATACAGGAACGGACAGGTCCTCTCGATGTCTACGAGAGCCGGCGAGTTCGTTACGCTCAGGGAAGTGATGGACGAAGTCGGTAAGGACGTAGCAAGATTTTGTTTCATAATGAGAAGGATGTCGAGCCACCTTGAGTTTGACATGGATGTGGTGAAGAAAGAGTCCTCGGAGAACCCCGTTTTCTACATACAGTACGCGCATGCGCGCATCTGGTCGATCTTCAAATACGGCAAGGAGGCTTCGCCCGTCACTGAGATCGACAGGACTTCGTCCGCCACTGAGATTGGTGGGACTTTGCCCGTCACTGAGATCGGCAGGACTTCGCTTTCGGCTGAATTCGATCCGTGCCTGCTTAAAACTCCCGAAGAGATCGAGATCATGCGCGAGCTCCGGCAGTTTCCCGCGATCGTCGTCTCGAGCGCGAAGATGCTGGAGCCCTATATCGTCCTGCAGTATCTTCAGGATCTCGCGGGATCTTTCCATTCTTTCTATAATAAGCACAGAGTTGTGGGTGACGATCCAAACCTGACGAAGGCGAGGGTTATGCTGGTGAATTGTATCAGGATCGTTCTCGCTAACGGATTACGTTTATTGGGAGTTTCACTTCCCAAGAAGATGTAACAGTGTTCGAATCCATAAAGATCTATCTAAACGAAGAGATAGATGTAGAGAAGATATCGGCCAGACTTGTCGAATACGGTTATCACTCCCGGAAGAGAGTAGCCGAGGAGGGAGATTTTTCCAGGCTCGGCGACACCATCACTATATATCCGCTATCATTTGAATATCCGCTCAGAATAGAACTCCTGGACAATAAGGTAGAGAGAATAAGAAGCGTTGATCCCATAACATATGAGAAGATCGACGATCATAACGCTGCAATAATCCTTCCGATAAAAGGCATCCATAAAAGAAAGGTGAAGTCAAAAGGGCTTCTTTCCGCGGGAGAATCCCCGATAGATAATTTTGTCGATATAGAGCCGGGAGACCATGTCGTGCACGTAGATCATGGTATCGGCAGGTACCTGGGTATCGAGAAGCTCAAGATAGGCAGGAAATACGTCGAGCATCTCGCCATGGAATATGCCGACGGCGAAAAGCTATTTGTTCCGTTCGGCGATGTCGGAAAGATACATAAGTATCTTGGGTTTGAGAGAAAGTTGCCCAGGTTGCACAAGATAGGTTCAAAACTGTGGAAGGCCGCCAAGGAGAGGGCGAAGAAAGGTGTACTGAAGATAGCCGTGGAGCTTCTGGAGCTGCAGGCACGCCGTGCGGCAATCGGAGGGTTCAAGTTTTCACCGGATACCGAATGGCAGAAAGAACTGGAGGCGAGGTTTCCGTATAAAGAGACGACCGATCAGCTGCGCGCCATGGTCGAAGTGAAAAAAGATATGGAATCATCGAAACCCATGGACAGGCTGCTATGCGGAGACGTTGGTTACGGCAAGACCGAAGTTGCTCTCCGCGCGGCGTTTAAAGCCGTTATGGATAATAAGCAGGTGGCGATACTGGTGCCGACCACTATTTTAGCCGAGCAGCATTTCAATACGTTCCGGAACAGGATGAAGGAATTGCCCGTGACAGTGGAGATGCTGTCGCGCTTCAGGACGTCATCCGAACAGGATACGATAGTTAAAGGAGTCGCTAAGGGAAAGGTCGATATAATAATCGGCACACACCGCTTATTATCGCACGATATAGTTTTTAAGGACCTGGGGTTCGTAATAATAGATGAGGAGCAGAGGTTCGGTGTGCGGCATAAGGAGCGCCTGAAGAGCCTTCGCATAAATACGGACGTGCTCACTCTAACCGCGACCCCGATACCCCGCACGCTCTATTTTGCTCTGATGGGTGGCCGCGACATATCGGTTATAAATACTCCACCGTCAGAAAGGCTTCCCGTAGAGACAAAAGTGACTCATTATGACGAGACGTTGATAAGAAGCGCGATATTGGCTGAGAAAGCCAGAAAAGGCCAGGTATTTTTTGTGCATAACAGAGTCAAGGGCATTGAGCTTATCGCCGAGAAGATATCGAAGCTTGTGCCGGGAGTCAGCGTAGTTGTCGCCCACGGCCGAATGCCCGAGAAGATGCTCGAAAAGACGATGCTCGATTTCATAAAGGGAAAGATAGACTGCCTGGTCTCTACGACGATTATCGAATCAGGTATAGACATACCTAATGCTAATACCATCATCATAAATAGAGCAGATTCTTTCGGGCTTTCCGAGCTTTATCAGCTTCGCGGAAGAGTCGGGCGGTTTACGCGCGCGGCGCACGCCTATCTTATGGTGCCGAAAAATCTTTTATTGAGCCCGGAATCCGCGAAGAGGCTCCAGGCGATAAAGAAGTTTCATGATCTCGGCAGCGGGTTCAAGCTCGCCATGGAGGACCTGCAGATTCGCGGCGCCGGCAACCTCCTCGGTGTCGAGCAGCATGGCTACATAAGCTCTGTCGGCTTCGACATGTATTGCCGCCTCCTCAAGTCCGCAGTTGACTCATATAAGACCTAAGCGCGAAGTATATGAGCACATTGAAAATATTAGGTATTTTGAGAAGCAGAAAAAGGGTTATATTTAATAACGTTCTTAATAATAAAAGAACCGAGGATGTCCGCCATAGAGACCAATTATTACCTATTAGATGCTTAGGCGGAATCCTACGAAGCACTCGGTATTTTAAGCCTTGAACGC
>JAHJHP010000074.1 GCA_018823705.1 Candidatus Omnitrophota bacterium
ATATGGTCAAGAGATCCGCTTTACGTCGAGCGAATATGAAAGTGCGTGAATCTGTACACATAATTCGCTCGACGTAAACCTTAGCGCACGGCGAAAATAATTCATCGCCGCAAGTGAAGCCCTGAGGTGCGACCCGAAGAATATTTTCGCCGTAGACGAGCGAGCCGAAAAATCTCTCGTGTTGACTGAGTATGACTTTTTTGTTAGACTTGAAACGCATGGAACCGATAATGGAAGTAAAAGATGTGACGAAGGACTTCATCCCCGCTTTCTCCTTTACCGAATTATTAAAATTCAACTTTAAGCGTGCTTCAACCACGCGGGCCATTGACGGCCTCTCTTTCACTTTAAATAAAGGCTCCTCACTCGCGATACTCGGACCCAATGGCGCCGGCAAGACCACTCTCCTTAAAATACTCTCCACCCTTATACTTCCCGACAAGGGCTCGGTAAAGATAAACGGTTCTTATCTCGATGTCCAGGACGAGAAGATAAAAGCTTCCATCGGGTTTGCCGGCGCGGCCGAACGAAGTTTTTATTGGCGCCTTACGGGAAGGCAGAATTTGGAATTCTTCTCGGCTATGTACGGGCTGGACAAGGCCGCGGCCAGCTCGAGGATATGCGCACTATTCAAGCTTTTCGGCGTGACTTATCAGGATAAGCGCTTCGACTCCTATTCGGCCGGAATGCAGCAAAAGTTTGCGCTGATGCGCGCGCTGATACACGATCCGCCTATACTCCTTCTGGATGAGCCTACAAAGAGCCTGGATTACGCTTCATCATTAGAACTGAGAAGCTTTATAAAAGAAGTTCTTGTTAAGAAACAGCGTAAGACCCTGGTATTCACCACCCATCAGATGGACGAAGCGCTCGGTTTCGCGGACATGCTTATGATACTTCACTATGGCCGGTTATTCGCATACGGAACTCTTGAGGAATTAAGAAGAAAAGCCGGTATGCCGGGTGGCAGCCTGGGCGAGATATTCATACGGCTTGCCGGAGGATCTGTACCGTGCTGAGAAAACCTCTTGCCTTCCTGAAAAAAGATTTTATTACGGAATCCAGCTATAATCTGAATTTCTTATTTAATTTTGCCGGTATCCTGACGAGCATACTGGGATACTTTTTCATCAATAAACTATTCGGCAACCGTATGGTCGGGCACCTCGAGGAGTTCGGCGTCAACTACTTCTCCTACGTCCTGTTAAGCATGGCATTCTTCGGTTACGTCGGCGTGGGACTCAGCTCTTTTTCCGAACATCTACGCAATGAGCAGGTCCAGGGGACGCTCGAGGCGGTATTGTTGACCCCTACGGGGATATCCACTATTCTATTATCACTATCTCTTTGGAACCTGGTCCTGGCGACCGTAGATATGGCCGTCTATATACTCTTCGCGATCTTCTTATTCAAGATCAATTTCTCCAACGTAAATATCATTTCAACTATTGTAGTATTTGCGCTGACGATCATCTCCTTCAGCAGCCTGGGGATACTCTCGGCGTGTTTCATAATGGTCTTTAAGAGGGGGAATCCTTTCGGCTGGCTCGTCGCGAGCCTGGAGGGGCTCATAGGCGGGGTCTATTTTCCCATAACGGTCCTTCCCGGCTGGGTACAGCTTCTCGCCAAATTTTTTCCGATAACGCACGCCATACGCGCGATCGAGCTGGCTGTGTATAGAGGCTATGATCTTAAGCAGCTGTCCGGTGAGATACTATCTTTGCTGATCTTCTCCGCCGTCCTCGCTCCATTGAGCCTTGCGGCATTCAAGCATAGCATTAAGAGGGCAAGGCGGGAAGGTAGCCTGATCCAATATTAAGGGCTTCGTCGGGTGCGGGATGCGTTCCAGCGGTATCGCGCCAGATAGTGCGCCGCGCTCACTTCAGACAGAGGTATATTCATGCTGTGCGAGAGCATATACTTCGATGGAATAATAGTTCTGAATAGAAATTTTAATCTGTCGCGAGTTCTCTTTTGCGCGGCGAGATAACATAGATACGATAATCTGTAACTACAATTTCCCTTGTCCAGGTCTTTCAGAATAGCTTTTTCCAGATACCCGAGCCTGGCCGGTTTCAGTTCTTCCACCCGGGGTATATCAAAACCGGATACCTTCGAGACATATTTCAAAGCGGCGTATACTATGAAAGCCAGGCCGAACGTTTCTCCTTCACGCATCACCACTTCCCAGTCTATGTAAGATCCATAATACCGAACGGCCTCAACGATGTCCGACACCATAACCTTCTTATTAAATGAATGGTGAAGGCCATGGTGCGCCAGATATATGATAAGGTGCTCAGGGCACAGTGAAAGTGTTTCGATATTGCTTATCGTGACCGGACGCGCCAGGCGCCAGATCGTCGTCATATCTATTCCGGCCGCCAGAGTGTCAAGAGACCAGGTAGAATTTATGATATGCCAGTGAATATGTATCGAGGGTTTGCGGAGGTTGTCTGCGGTATACATCAGACTATTTACAGAGCATGGAGACTTAATCTTCAGAAATCCGTCGTATTGCGGCGGCGCCGGATAACCCATTATGTTAAGTAGGCTGCCGGCCCGGGCCAGGTCCTCTTTCCTGATCAGGATATCTATATCCGTCATCGGCCTTAGAGCGACATTCTTATAGACATTTTCGGCTAAAAATATTCCCTTCAATGCTATTGTCTTTATACCTTGATCTTTGAAAGCTTTGATGATATTTCCCGCCTCTTCGTATATCAGCGCGTTCCTGGCGCCGTCTTTATAATACGCGTCGACGGGCCTTGCCGCGTCCGGGCGATATACCCGCGGGCGAAAAGGCAACAGCGCCAGGAGGATGGCCCATTTACTGAACGGCAAGGCCGCGGCATAAATGACGTTTACCGCACGCCACGCTCCTCTGGTTACGGGCAAAGCGCGGCCACTTTTCTCAACAGTCGTAATTCTCCCGAGAAGGCTACGCCCGTCAAGATAACCGTCTGTCCGGCGCATGGTGTCTCCGCGCGTTACCATGCGCACCTTCCCATCGGCCTTTTTTATTTTGACTACGCGGTGCACGACTACCCTGCCTTCGTCACTCTGGAAGAAGACTATATCCGCGTACCTTATCCGCGAAGCGATTATCGGCTCGACCGTGATAATATCTCCATCCCTGATAAAAGGATACATACTTGAGCCCGATGCCCGGCATCGCAGGGTATCGCCCCGCCATAATAGCTCTTTCGCCATTTCTATAAATCCGGTATTCTGGTCGGTCATTAAATCTCTCTTAGAAATTTCGCGATCGTTTTATCCGGAAGGAAACCGAGGTCGAAAGAGGGGATTTTTTCGGATAAGCCGGATGCGAAATCCAGTATGAATGCCATGCCGCTCGTATCCCAGAACGGCGAAAAAGAGCAGGCGACCAGCCTGGCGGAGGCTTCAGAGGGGCTCAATTTCACACTGGAATTATTGTCCGAGTGGCCGATGAAATATATTTTCTTTAAAGGCGCTGTACCGCTCGAACATTCACTCACATCTCCATGCCAGGGAGTGCCGTATATCCGGTATTCCGCGTCGATCTTCCTGATGATCGTCCTGTCATCATTTAAAATTACGGCACCGTATTCTTCTTTTAATATCCCGGCGATCGTGCTCTTGCCTCTCCCTGAGGCGCCCACGAAAAGAAACCCTTCGCCTCCGATCTCAAGGCCGCAGCCGTGGACCATTATACCTCTTCCGCGCGACAACAGTTGTATCATGAGGATCTCATCCAGTGGATACCCAAGCGGATAGGCGAGGCCGCCCTCGTCTGCCGTCTTATTAAAATAAATATCTCCCGAGGTGAAATCCCTGTTTATTATGGCCCTTCTGCCGGGTGTTCGGCCAAGATCTTCAGAATAACAGTTGAAGACAAAATCTCCCGCGCGACGGTAAACGTCCCATACACCGCCGGTTTCAAACGTCTTCTCCTCAGGTTTCAGCAGAAGTTTATTATCAACGCCGCAATGCAGATTTATAGCGAGATCGGCATCGGATTTGGAGTCAGCAAAAAAATTCTCATGGGCATCGTCGAGCTCGAACCTTAAATTATCGACCGGACTTATGGAAATTATTATGCCGCCGATACCCAGCTTGAGTTCCTTAAAGTAACTTTTATGCTCCACAGATGATATTTAGGAGCCCGGGGCATTATTGCCGCAGGAGCCGGTCTTGCGACATCTTCTATTGCTCTTGTCCGGACCGGTTGCGGTCTTGCATCCGGTTATACAGCACTCCTCCGGAGCAAGCCTGATCTTCCTGATCTCAGGTTTTCGATATTGCTTCTTTACTGTCATACATGCCACCCCCTTTTTTTATTCTATTCACCATACCGAAAGCCTCGGCTCTTAAATGCGCTATCTTGCACAGAAAATCTACCGGCGCCTCCGGGTCATTATGCTCCAAAAGGGCCCATCCCGGGCACTGGTCACACATAGGCAATACAGCGCAATCTTTACATCTGTTATCGCGGGTACGTTTCATAGCGCGAATAGCCGGAATGAACTCATGCCACCCCGTGCTAAAAGGTTTATCGCGCAGATCATAGCTGAAGCCTGTAACCATTTCGCAGAACTTTAATTCTCCGTACGGATTTATATGGAAAGAGTTAAGGCCTCCGGCGCATGTGAATAGCTCATCCCGATATGAACCACCCCAGGACCTGTCACAAAAATTACGCCACTCTTTACGCCGTTTCTCATCCGCCAGATCCAGCTCTACGATCTCGTCGGGCGAGATCCTGAGCGATACGGGGGATTTGGAACCGTCAAGCCCGGGCGAGATCACCGGATCGAATTTGAATTCGAGGCCCAACCTATCGGCATACTGTTTCATCATGGGCAGCTCATGCTTGTTCAGCGTCATCACCATCGCCTTCAATTTGAGCGGAAGCCCTCTTTCAAGCAGGAGCCGGATACCATTCATACAGCGCCCAAAAGAACCCGCTACCCCGGTGACTGCTTCATACGTCCCGGCCGTAGCGCCGTATAAGGTAACCTCGATGGAGAAAGGCCTGTATTCTCTCAGATGATCGGCCAAAGAAGGAGTGATAAGCGTGCCGTTCGTAAAGAGCGTGACGAGCATTCCCTTCTTAACGGCGTACGTATAGATATCCGCGAAATCAGGCCGCAAGAGCGGTTCACCGCCGGTGAAGAGGAGCCACAGGCATCCGGCATTCTCGACCTCATCCAGAATGCGGCATATCAGGCGGTATTCCATCTCCGGTTTAGCCTGGTCATGGCAGCAATAACAGTGCGCGCATTTCAGATTACAGCGGTAAGTGAGCTCGATAGTTCCGTCGGTCGGTATGCGCTCTTCCGTAATTCTTTCATGGATATCTTCGCTGAAACTGGAATAGGTAACCTGAGGAATATCAGGACGGCCCATCTTTGGTTTCCCTTATGCTTCCTGCGTCTTCCAACTGCATAAATAATTCCCGCAGGTCTCTTTCGGCATTTTCCGGAGAAACATCATATTCGTTAAGAATGTCCCGATTTATCTCACTGGAACTTTTACGACCGTCGATAAGCTCCCATATGCGCGCGGCTACCTCGCTTAAGGTGTAGATGCACTCCATATCCCCGACCCTGTTCTTAATGGGCACAAGTATGCACTCATCGGCGATCTTACGGAAAACAACATCGGGATTTTTAGAGTAGACTTTATCCATATAACCGGCAATCCATACCCGTTAATGATTCATGTTAGAAAGGGTCTTGAGCGCGCTGACATTTCCCAGTACCTCAGCCAGGGGCCCGGATATCTCAGTCGCCAGCCAGTTAAGATCGGAGATCGGTTTCTTAGGCACAAATACCACATCGCCGGATTCGAGGATTATATTCTGGCTCCCCAGGCCCTTTAGCGCCAGGTTAGCGCTGGCCCTTATGACTCTCGGGTTATCCGTGAACATGCCTTTTATGACAACAAGGCTGGAAGCCAGAGATGTAGTTTTGAAACCCTGGGCCATGGCGATGGCTTCGAGCACACTCTCTGTCCCCGTTACCTGGTATACGCCCGGATAATTCACCTCGCCAAGCACTATGACTCTCTTGCCGCCCAACCTTCTTATAGATATTGAGACTTCCGGATATTTTATGAATACCCTCAATTTTTTCGTAAGCAACTTGTCGAGCTGAGGAATAGTGAGCCCTTCGACTTCCACGTCATCTATAAGCGGGAACGATATCCTGCCGTCCGGCCGGACGGTAACATCCAGGCTAAGGTCCGGATTCTGCCATACGAATACCGACAGGATATCCTCGGCTCCTACAACATATTGCGGCCTTTGGATCCTATGTCCTCTTTGAGCCATGGTCTCACGGTTCGTCTTCATCGAGGCTATTTCCGTGCGGGACTCCGGTGCGGAGCTGTTCAATTTTTCGTTTATCCGCCTGTCTCTCTCTATCAGATTGCTCGAAACTTTGAATTCCCTATCTGCCATCTTATAGTTTCCCGTGTCGTAATACTTCACGCCGCGCGCGTAGTGATCCCTGGCGCCCTCTTTCATCGCGGCGCTGTCATATCTGCACCCCGGTAAAAGTACCGCATAAACCAGGACCATCGCTAACATTTTTACGCAAGGTCTCATGCTAATCCTTAAAGATGCGCGCTGCGCTCTTCCCACACGTTTGGCTTATCACTGATCTGATTAAGCAGGGCTTCCGCTTTGGCCTTTGCCTTCTCAGCTTTTGCTCTCGCGCCGGAGAGAACCTCGTCTTTCTTTGTCGCTATTACCGGTTCTACCGGGACTTCAGTCACAGGCATAGAATCGGCCTTCTTCACTTCGCTTATGACTTTTGCGACTTCGGCCTTGACCGCCTCGACCGCGGCGAGGGCTTTTTCGCTTACACTCATCTGCCTGGCAAGCTCTTCTCTGGCCTTTAACGTGTCCTCGTTGACCTTCTCAAACCTGTCGGCCATCTCTGCCGCTGACATTTCGTACTGGCTTACAGTTTTATTAAGCGTCATGTTCATATGGACGGCGTAACCGGCCAGCGCCATCACCATAACCACCAGTAATATCGTTTTCGCATTTGACATAGCTTCTTTAGCATCCCAGGCGTTATGAGGGTGCCTTGACGTTCCTCTCTTCACGTTTGACACAATTGTCTATATATATCACCGGATTATCCGCGAGGTTTATGCGCTTTGGCTGTTTCGACTCTTTCCCGTAAGAGTCTATAATTATATCCACGACGGGCCTCGATATCAACTCCTGATTGCGCTTAACCACAACGCCTATCTCTTTGGTATTCAGCTGTACCAGGGTCTCGACCGGAAATATGCCAAATGCCTCTATGAGAGCCTTTATGACTTTTGAGGAAAACAGTTTTTTATTCTTCAGTATTATCCTTATGGTGTCGATCGAAGTATATTTACCCCTGTAGGGGCGATCATGCATCAGGGCCTCGTACACATCGGCCAGGCCGATTATCTGAGCATATTCATTTATCTCATCAGAAACTAACCCGTCGGGATACCCGGAACCGTCGGCTCTCTCATGTTCCTGCTTGACGGCGTCGAGTATTTTCTGGCTTAAATTAGCGTCGATCTTACCCAGGGTGAGTGCGCCCTCGCCGGGATGCAGCTTTATCCTGTCAAACTCGTCATCGCTGAAGACATCTTTTTTGCCCATTATATCGAAATGCTTTGACCCGATGTCGTGAATAAATGCCGCGAGGCCCAGCTCGAGCAGATGGCTTCGATCATATCCGAGGCCCAGGCCCATCACCAGCGCCATGATGGTTATATTGACAACGTGACAAAATATCATATCTTCCGGCTTCGAGTAGTCCCTTAAAGCCACAAGCAGCAATTCATCGCTGCCGGAGACCATAGATTCAAGCATCTGCTCTATGGCCGGATTGAGTTCGTTCGCAAAATTACGCTTCGTCCCGTGATCAGCTGAATATATGTTCTTAGCTTTCAGCAGGAGCTCTTCGTACAAACGGGTTATATTCGGAGTTGCCGGCCGATCCTTCTTAAGCTCGTCATTCAGGGACGGGGATATCTTAACACTTGATTGATGATGCCCTTCCGATAATCTCTGCGCGGCGGTCTCTGCGGCCAGGATCTCTTCAGGCGACCGTTCTTCGGGTTTTATGCCCTTGGGCAGGTTCGTTTGGCTTTGGCCGCTTTTTTTGAATATATTGGAAAATCTGATCATACGCGGCCTCTCGGAACGACGTTAATACCGGGCGCGCCTTGCACGATCAACGAAGACATGTGCTCAACGTCTCCCGCGTCAGGTTTCGGCAGATCCATATCGTCGTTTATATCCTTGATCGTCTTCCTGTCTATAACAGCCTGACTATTGCTGAACCCCATCAGGAGCGCGAGATCGCAAATGGTATTTATGCGTCGCGGTACCCCATACGAATGCACATATACCTCATGAAAAGAATCTTCGGCGAATAACTGCTTGCTGGCGCCCGCGATATTCAGACGATGGTTAATATAATCTTTCGTCTCGGTCTCGCTCAGACCGTTCAGATGATATCCGGCAGCCATACGTTGTACGAGATGCTGCATCCCCATCACCACCTGCTTTAATTCCGGGGCGCCCAGAAGGATCACCGTAAGCAGAAATGCCGTGTCGAGCTGATAATTCAACAGAAGCCTGATCTCTTCAAAGATATCAAGGTTGTCTATCGACTGGGCTTCGTCTACGACGAGCACCGTATGTTTTCCGGCATTATGATTCGTGAGTATCAACTTGTTCAGGGCGTGGGAGATATCTATCTTATTCTTGGGAATGGGCCCGGAGCCCATCTGGTAGATTATCTCCCGGAGGAATTCCCTTACGGTAAGATGGGGATCGAGGATAAACACCGACTGGTATTTATTTTCCTGCTGAAGTTCTTTCCTGAGGACGCGGCTTAAAAGGGTCTTTCCGCACCCGTATTCGCCGGTCAGAAGCGCGGCGCCTTTATGCTCGCGCACGACGTAGAGCATGCGCGCCATAGCCTCTTCGTGTTGCTGGGAATAATAGATAAACTTAGGGTCGGGCGTATTCTCAAAAGGCTTTTCTGTCAGTCCCCAGTAAGAAGTATACATTTTTCCTTACGTTTGCCGATACACGCTCATCATATATTATATCTTGATTATAAAGTATATATGATTAGCGGGAAAAGTCAATAGACGCTACGGCGAAGTCCTGATCTCGTCCAAAATACCTTTGTCGTCGAAAAAAAGGTATATCCGGACGCCCTTAAAGAACGATGAGTCAGCCGGTTTGTAGGCCCATTTCTCCCTATTCGTAGAGGAATCATCGTTGGCGATTACAGGTTCCCCGTACCGCGATCTTATCTCATCCTGCGACAGGCCTTTTTTTATATCACCACTATCGACGGCGGCTTTCACGGCATTAAAAGCCTTTGTCTCTTTATCCATAGCGGCATTAATATCGGCCATGGACCTGCCGACTTCCATCAGTGAATCAAGGCCTTCGCCCCCTGCCGGGGACGAGCACGCGATGATCGCGGCCGCCATTATATATACTGTCTTTCTCATCGGCTATTCGATCGGTATAGTCAGCCTCACTCCGGGCTTAAGGCGATTCGGATTACTTATCTTATCCTTGTTGAAACGATATATGTTATTCCACTTGCGGCCGTTGCCGTAAACGTCTTCAGCGATCTTCCACAGGGTGTCGCCCTTCTTCGTCACGTACACCTTCGTCGAGACTTTGGCTTCCGACTCTATGCTCTCTTCCTGCTCGACCATAAACGTGCCGTCTTCTATCGGTTTAGCGCCCGACTCCTGGATCACATCGGGATAAGGCATCATGACCTCTTCTACTTCCGCGACCATGAACTGGGCATTGCGGTCCTTCTGCATGCCTTCGAGATCCGTAACCGGCGCCAGAGCATCGAGCTTGCCGCGGCTTATGATCTTTATCCGCTCATCTGCTACGCCACGATCCAGCATGTAGCTCTTCACGGACTGTCCTCGCTTCCTGCCCAATTTTTCATTGTATTTTTCGGTTCCGCGCGCGTCGCAGTTTCCGCTTATCAGTATACTGGATTCATCATTACGTTTTAACAGATCCGCCGCATCGGTCAGTATTCTGGCGGCATCATCCCTGATCTCCGCTTTGTCATAATCGAAGTAGACCTTGACGTTCTTTATGATCCTCTTTATCAGGAGAGATGGCCTCATCTCTTTGGCCTTTGGGGCCGGCAGTTCTTCCTCCCTGTAATCAAATATGATTTTATATACGTAGACGTAGCCGCCGTTACCCCACTTCGTAGGAGATTTAGGTCCGGGGTTTTTAGGCATCCACCAATAGCCGCCGCGTTCGGTATCTCTCACCGGAGCGGGCTGGGCATCGCTCGTTCCCCACCAACTGAATTTTTCCTGTAATTTTTGCATATCCTTTGAACGGCTTTCCTCCCGCGATTCCTGGTTCAGCGCAAACGCGGAACTGATCAGGAATAATAGCGCTACCATAGAAACGCCCACCCGGCTGATCTTTTTTAATTTCATATCATACCTCTCTTTTTGTTATGCTCATTAATAGGCCCCCGTTATTTGAGGATCTTTATGGAAGCGGCTTCTTTTACTTTGCCTGGTTTCTTTATATAATCCACCTGGACTTCCTGTTCCGGATGTACGTCATCGAGAGAAAGGAAACGCCCCGCCTGATCATAAACAACTGCGAGAGACTTGACTACAAAATTCACGGCCTCTCCGGCGCTGTCGACGATCACTATATTCGATCTAGGCCTGGTCAACACGTCGGCGGGCGTTACGCTCTCGACTTTGCCTGTAAGAGAATTGGAAGCCCCGGTCCTTAGAGTGACTTTCCTGGTAACTTTTTTGACGGTCTCCTGCTCCTGAGCATCGTCCAACGCGGGCGCTTGGACCTGTTCGGGCGCAGCCTCTTGGACCTGTTCGGGCGCAGCCTCTTGGACCTGTTCGGGCGCAGCCTCTTGGACCTGTTCGGGCG
>JAHJHP010000075.1 GCA_018823705.1 Candidatus Omnitrophota bacterium
ATCCGTTTCATCCGCGATGCTAAAGGCGGCGCCGGAGATGAAGTATATAACGGACAGCGATGGCATGGTGGAATTTCCGATGGCATTCAAGAGCGGCGAGAACGGTTTTAAGGTTATCCCGGACCTGAAGTATGTCGGCAGGAAGGTGGCGGTGCAGAAGGCCGGAGAGATAGTCAATGATTTTATCCAGAAAGCGGTAAATGGATCCGCGCAGTCAGCGTCAGGCGGAAAGTCGCCGGATGCACCCATCAAAGCGCCGAAGCTGAAAGATCTGGTAAAGAGCTTTATGGAAGCCGAGCGGAGGTCTTCGCAATGAAATACGGGCCCATAGCTACCGCATTGATCATAGGCTTTTCTATTCTCTTTCAGCCTTTAACCGGATCTTTCGCCGCGCCCGTGGCCGCCGAGGGCCCGGACACAGGGCGCCTGAGCGCGATCATTGAGAAACTTGAATCCTACATTAATAAAGGTATGGCTGACTGGAAAGTCCCGGGTCTCGTGCTAGCGATCGTGCACGGTGATGATGTTATCTACGAGAAGGCGTTTGGCGTAAAGACTCTCGGCGCAGGCGATCCGGTTAGCGTCGATACTGTTTTTCAGATCGGCTCTACGTCCAAGGCGTTCACCGCGGCGCTTGTCGCCATGCTGGCGGATGAGCGCAAAGTGAGATGGGATGATCCGGTGGTAAATCATCTCAGCAGCTTTATGATGAACGACCCATGGGTAACGCGGCAATTTACGGTCACCGACCTGATGGCTCAGCGAAGCGGCATGCCCGCGCATGCCGGCGACAGCGCGGCTATACTCGGATTTGACCGGGCGCATATTACCGGCGCTATCAGATTTGTGAAACCCGTTACGAGCTTTCGCTCGGCATATGCGTATCAAAATAACCTGTTTCTCGCGGCTGCGGAGCTTATTAAAAAAAAGACGGATTTGAAGTGGGAAGAGAATATAAGAGAGCGAATTTTCAAACCGCTTGGCATGACGTCCAGTTCGACGGACCTCACGTCGTTCAGGAATGGCAAGGATGTCGCTTCGCTTCATCATATGATCGATGATAAGGTGGTCGTGCTTCCCATGAACTGGAAGTATATCGACTGGGTTTACACTTATGCTCCGGCCGGAGGGATAAATTCAAATGTGAAAGACGTGGCAAAGTGGATACGCCTTCAGATGAATGACGGCATCTTCGACGGGAAGCCCCTTATAAGCTCC
Source organism: Candidatus Omnitrophota bacterium (assembly GCA_018823705.1). GTDB lineage: Bacteria > Omnitrophota > Gorgyraeia > 2-01-FULL-45-10 > 2-01-FULL-45-10 > CAIMPC01. The sequence goes on from JAHJHP010000075.1 coordinate 1,219, forward strand.
GAGAGCATGAAATATATGCATGCGCCCAAGACGGTGATTTCCTCGGGCAATTCCGTAGGCCCGCGGCAGTATTATTGTCAGGGATGGGTCTATCGCGAAAATAATCCGTATCCGATAATATGGCATAACGGCGGGACGTCCGGGTCAAAGACGATGATCGCGTTTGTGCCCCGGGCGAAGATAGGTATTGTCGTGCTGTCAAATCTGAGCGATACATCTCTGCCGGAATCGCTGGCCTGGCGCTTCTTCGACAGCTACTTCGACAATCCCCGTCGCGATTGGAGTGAAGAAGCGCTGGAAAAGGCCCTGAAGGATGAGGAAGAAGAGAAGTCCGCTATCCCGAATAAGCCCGTGAAAGCATCACCTGCATTACCGGCCGAAAGATATGTCGGCGATTACGCCAATGACGTCTATGACACGATAACCGTTTCACGGAATAACGGAGCTCTCCATATAACCGTGGGACCGAAGAAGACGCGGATAGCTTTAACGCATTTTGACCGGGATATCTTTACCGCGTCATGGGATGTGTATATTGAAAAAGAGGATGCCGGCCCTGTAGTGTTCGATATAGGCCTTGACGGGTTTGCGAAATCCGTAACGATACAGGCGCTCGACGAGGACGGCTGTGGAGTATTTCAAAAAGTTGCTGAAAAATAATAATGATTCAGCTGTCATTGCGAGGAAGCCGTAGTTGGTTTCTATGCTGACGAAGCCTGCCTACCTGCAGGCAACGACAGTTGGCAGGCAGGCAATCTCGTTTTTGAGATTGTTTCGCCCCTTCGGGGCTCGCAATGACGAAAGCATAAAAATAAGGAGAGAGGGATGAAGAGCATATTGAGTGTTATCGCCGTATCCGTGATACTGGTCTCTGCCGGCATGTCATACGCCGCGGAGAATATAAAAGCGGACGATGTAGTCGACCTTACCGAATCCACGGTCAGTTATAAAATTGAGACTGCGGGGGGCGAAGATCTTGTTATTACGGCCGACTATGCCCAGACGCGCCCGAACCCCGAAATTGAAAATATGGATATCTCGCCGCTCGATAACGTATATGAAGGGGCCAGGACATTTAAGATCATCACAAAAGAAGGCATTCCCATCGATATCCAATTTGTATACGCTCGCGGCGAGCGTGTCGGGATGGCGATATCCGCAGAACCGTCCAATCCCGCGTCAGACTCGGAATATTCTCAAATCCTGTCGGCTGAAAGCAGCGGCGGTTATATCATAATTTTTACATTCGTTTGGCAGGGCAAAGATTTAAAGGAGGTCCGGGTAGAGCCTCAGTTAAATCCGTTTGCTGCCTCTAGATAGCGCGATTAAGGGACTTGCATAAATAATATTATGTGATAGACTTGTGGTCAAATAGAGGGTTTGTGAACAAGAAGAGATTATTATCCTTAATAGTCGTATTCATTCTGGTTCAAATAGCGTCGTCCGGGCGCGTGTCACAGGCTCAAAACGCGGCGCTTAGCCCTTCCATACTGGTAGCGGAGCATTACTTTAAAGAGGTTTACGCCGCTGTATCCGTGGCGATAGAGGCCTATAAATCCGACGCTATCGACGGCAATACCAGGAAAGAGATAGTAAGTAAATATGGCGGTGAAATTCCCGGACTGGGCATAAGATTTGATTTTAACCGCACGGATATGGTTAAGAAGGGTTGGACGCGCCATTATCCGATCGTAATACATGACGAGCGATTTATTGTGAGGATATTCTTGACGGAAGAGAGGGCATATCAGCCGCAATTGCCGGTCCTTTTTGAAATGGAAATAAGAGATCCCGCCGTAACGTGCCAGATATTGGCCGATATAAACTCCATCTTAAGCGATGAGAACATAGAGCCATACAGTATCTCCTCCGAACGACAGGTCGCCAGAAGCCTTTGATATTCAAATCGGTAACGATTATTGCGAAAGAGTGGGCTATTCATGAGATTTATTAAGAGAGCGTTAATAGTCTGCGTAAGTTTCATGCTCGTTGCCGGAACCGCAACGGTTGCAAAGGCCGAAAAAGCCCGGTTTAAATTCAGCGATATGAGGCAGGATGAATTGATGCAGATCATAGAGATACTGGAAAAGCAGGTCGGTACATTGAGAAAGAACCGGGACAATTACAAAGAAGATGGTAGCCCGGAATACAAAGAGCTACAGGGCAAGATAGAAGAGCTCGAGAGAGAGCTTGCAATCGCGTACAAAGCCAGGATATAAGGGAGGTAAGTGATGAGGATTTTCGGAGTGGGAATGCAGGAGTTATTGGTGATACTTCTTATCTGTCTTCTCGTCTTTGGAGCGAGCAAGCTTCCTGAAATAGGGCGCTCTTTAGGAAAGACGATAGGTGAATTTAAAAAAGGCCTGAAGGATAATGCGGATCAGGGACCGGATAAAGACTGATAACGGTAAAATGACGTTATTTGCCCGAAGAGATAATGCCGGATATGAATAAAGAATTCACCGTAACCGAGCACCTTGAAGAACTGCGAAGAAGGATTCTCTTTTCGCTCGCGGCCGTTATAATCTCGGCTCTGGTGATAATGCCGCTAGCATCGTATATATTGAAATTTCTCCGGAGCCCGGCATCCGGCTCCATAGAGAGATTGGTCTATTTCGGCCCGGAAGAGGCATTTCTTCTGTATATGCGAGTAAGCCTTATAGCGGGCCTCATCGTCTCCTTCCCCGTGATCATGTTCCAGTTCTGGGCCTTTGTATCCCCGGCTATAAACCGGAACGTCAGGAAGCATGCTCTCGTCTTTGTATTTTTTTCATCGCTTGTATTTATATTGGGATGCGCGTTCGCATATTACGTGCTTCTGCCCATGGCTTTAAATTTTCTTTTGAACATGGGCCGGGGAGAACTCGAACCCGTAATATCAGCGACCCGGTATATATCATTTGTGACCGGGTTTATGCTTGCCTGCGGCCTGGTATTCGAAATGCCCGTACTCAGTTATTTCCTGACGAAGATCGGCCTGATAAGCGCGGCGAGCTTGAGAAGGAAATTTAAATATGCCGTAATTATTATTGTGGTGGCGGCGGCTGTCATCACGCCCACCGGAGACGCGTTCAATATGATATTGCTGGCTCTGCCGATGTTTGCCTTATATGAAGTCAGTATATGGGTTTCGTTTTTTGCGAAGAAAGGAACGAAGGCGTGATAAAGGATTTCAATAAGAAAGTATCCAGAATAAATTTTATAAAGATACTCTTATCGTCGGTCGCGCTATTAGCCCTATCGAAAATATCCCCCGAGGCCGCTTCAGGAGCTTCTTCGCGGACCAATGGCCGTCCAAAGAAAAATATAAAGGCAGACCATGATCTCGTAGTGGCAACCGGAGAGGATCCTTATATCGCTACCGCAAGAGCCGTGGAAGCGATGGGGGGTATGGGGAGATTTGTCAGGAAGGGCGATGTGGTATTGATAAAGCCCAACATAGGATGGGACAGGACTCCCGAACAGGCCGGTAATACCAATCCTCAGGTGGTAGCCGCTCTCATAGACCTATCGATGAGCGCCGGAGCCGGGAGAGTCAATGTATTTGACATTACCTGTAATGACGCGCGGCGTTGTTATGCCAACAGCGGCATAGAGGAGGTAGCTAAAGCTCACGGCGCCAATGTCTACTACCCCGACGATTGGGATACGGTAAAAGCTCACTTTGACCGGCCCAGCCCTCTTGAAGGTTGGCCGATACTGAAGGATGCGCTCGAATGTGATACCTTTATCAATGTCCCGGTATTGAAGCATCACGGCCTTACGCGACTTACGCTATCGATGAAGAACCTCATGGGAGTATGCGGAGGAAGCCGCGGCGTAATCCACCAGAATATCGGGGAGAAGATCGTAGACCTGACAGAGCTTATAAATCCGGATCTCACCGTAATAGACGCTCACCGCGTGCTTCTCCGTAACGGGCCGACCGGCGGCAATCTCGAAGATGTCGATAAGCTCGACAAGATAATCGTGAGCACCGATCCGCTCCTTGCCGACATTGTGGCGTGTAACCTGATGAATGTCGAGCCTTCGGAGGTGCCATACGTGCGCGTCGCGATGGAGCGGCAATTTGGGATTACTGATATCGGTAAAGCGGATATCCTCGAGATAAAGGTGTGATCATGCCATCGATGGTCTTTGCGCGAAGGATCTCTCAGGGTTTCTTCCTTCTCTCTTTCATCTATGTCTTATGGTCGACCGCCTACCCTCTCGCCGGACAGATATCTCCCGATATATTATTCAAGATCGATCCTCTCATAATGCTGGCGGTGTCTTTGAGCGAGAGGATTATCCTTCCCGGAGCTGTTTTCTTCCTGTCGGTATTGGCGGTGACGGCCATCCTCGGCAGATTTTTCTGCGGATGGGTTTGTCCCCTGGGGACTGCTATCGATATCGCGGGAACCGTCAACAGGACGCATAAAGGCCTATCGGATAAAAAGAACTCGAGGTATCGTCGCATCAAATTTTATATTCTGGCTGTAATATTTCTCCTCGCGCTCTTCGGAAAGCAGGTAGCATGGATATTTGACCCTATTGTTATCATGGGGCGTTTTGTATCTTTGAATTTGATCCCTTCCGTAACCAATATAATCAATTCTCTATTCTTCGTACTTATAAAACATTTAGGGGCCGGCCCGGCCGTTAAAGATTTTTACCATATGCTCAAACCTACGATGCTGGGCGTGAAGACTTTCTACTTTGCCCATTCGGCGGTAATATTCATATTCTTTTCGGTGATATGCGCCGGGGCTCTTATCCTGCGGCGATCCTGGTGCAGGATACTCTGCCCGCTTGGCGCTCTATACGCTATCGTCGGGAGTCTATCGCCATTGCGGCGAAGCGTAAAGGAGTGCGTAAAGTGCGGCCAGTGTAAGAGTTTCTGCAGGATGGGAGCTATAAAGGACGACCTCAGCTATATCCATAATGAGTGTATACTGTGCATGGACTGCATATATGACTGCCCCGGCGATGCGACGCGATTTAAGATCGTTCTGGGCGGCGATAAGAGGGTTAAGGCCGCGGAAGAAACAAAGGCATCAACAGTATCCCGCAGGAACTTCCTGCTCATCCTTCTCGGGTCGGTTTTTGCGCTCGGCGCCAAAACCAGCGAGTCAGGCCTTAAGCAGAAAGTCTCGGTCATTCGTCCTCCGGGGGCGATAGCGGAAGAGGACTTTGTGAACCGGTGTATTCGCTGTGGTAATTGCATGAAAGTCTGCCCGACGAACGCTCTTCACCCGGTAATGCTGCAGGCAGGCATCGAAGGGGTATGGACACCTCAGATGCTGCCTGAGATCGGTTACTGTGAATACCGGTGCGCGCTTTGCGGCCGCACATGTCCTACGGGCGCTTTGCCTGAGCTTACTCCGGACGAAAAGAGTAAGACGAAGCTCGGCACCGCAGTGGTAGACCAATCTATTTGCCTACCCTGGGCCGAGGGCAAAGAGTGCCTTGTCTGTCAGGAACATTGTCCGGTCTCCGAAAAAGCGATAAAGCTCGATACATATGCCGGGGGGCCGGCCAAGCCGTATGTTGACGGATACCTGTGTGTCGGATGCGGCATATGCCAGAACAAATGCCCCGTGCGTCCCGTAAGAGCGATCAGAGTCACCTCAGACGGCGCAACAAGGGGACGTGTCACTTTGGGACACTCCACTTTTGATAAATAAAGTATTTTAAAATAATTTGCAACAATTTAGCCTCTTTTAGCGTCCTTATATAGGGAGACATATAAAGACACGAAAGGAGGCATTTTTATGCCAAGGGCAGGCCGATCAGTAAAGGATGACGGGATATATCATATATTGAATAGGGGGCATAACAAGCGTAAGTTATTCTCATCAGTGCAGGATTTCAAGGAGTTTAAGGACATCCTGGCGCGATATAAAGAGAAGATCGAATTTGATCTCTATCACTACTGTCTTATGCCCAATCATTTTCACTTGCTGCTAAAAATAAGAAAGGGAGATAAGCTTAAACTTCTAATGAAAGGAATATCTCAGACGTATTCATTTCATTACAAACGATGCTATGGATTATCCGGATATCTTTTTCAAAATAGATATAAGAATATCCCTATAACAAAGGACGAGTACCTTATGGAGTGCGGCAGATATATTGAAAGAAACCCCGTGCGAGCCGGACTAGTGGACAACCTCAATGCCTATTGCTGGTCAAGCTATCATTTCTATGCAAAAGGTAAAGCAGACGGCATAATAACCCCTGACCCATTGTTCCTAGCGCTCTCCTCGATAGAGCAGGAGAGGAGAGCCAAATACATAGAATATGTAGCTACTCCACGGCCATATGAGGAACTCCTTGATGAAAAGATTTCTGAATTGAAATAAGTGGAGTGTCCCAAAGTGACACGTCCCCTTAGATACCGATGGACAAATGACTTGGGCAGGCGTATAATGAGACCAAGGAGGCAACCAATGGTATACAAGGGAAAGATAAAGACGAGCAAGAAGCGTAGAGTATGCAGGTTTTCAGGTTGCGAACAAATTTTAAGTGTATACAACCCTGAGGTTTACTGTCACGTCCATCAGCAGTTTGCCATGATGCAGATCGCCTCCGCGCCTCTCATAGCGCGTTGAAGTTACAGAGTTACAGGGACGTTTTCAAAATTCGTCTTAGAACTGTCCCAGAGTTGATCCCAGACCTGTCCCCGGGGACAGGTCTGAAGCTAATTTTGGGACATATCTGGGATGAGTTTTAAAAACGTCCCTAAAGTTTTATTTATTTACACCTTGTTTTGGAGGAGAGGATCTTAAGTTGATCTCGATATTTGGCTACGGTTCGGCGGGCAACAGATACACCGTCTTTTTTAAAAAGATCGACAATTTCCTCATCAGTCAAAGGCTTCTCTTTGTTTTCGTTTTCTATCAGATTTTTTGTTCTTGATTTAATTGCCTTGGATGATAAGAAATTCCCATTTTCCTGTTTAACCCTAGAACTTAAAAAAGACCTCAATTCGAAGATACCCTGAGGCGTTTGAAGATATTTTCCGGTTACAGCCCTGCATACCGTAGATTTGTGTTTGCCGATTCTTTTGGCAATCTGCTCTAAGGTCATCGGTTTAAAATCTGTGGCTCCGTTCTCGAGAAACCCATTCTGAATAGATACGATTGTCTGAGTTACTTGTCGGATTGTCTCTCTTCGTTTACTTATAGCGTTAATCAAAGAACGAGCAGCATTAAGCCTTTCGTTTAGATAAACCTTAGCATCTTCCGGCGTATCCTTTTGTTTTAACATTCTTTTGTATTTTTCATTAAGAGTGATACGCGGCAATTCCCAATCATTGGGTATAAGCTCATATCCATCCTTATTTTTTCTGACTATGGCATCCGGTATCAAATATACAGGCCTTTCTGTACTAAAAGAACGGCCCGGCTTGGGCTCCAGGTTCGCTATCTCTTTTATTGCCTCCTTAATCTTTTCAACAGGCACTTTAAGTTTCTTCGCGATGTAGTTATATCTTTTATTTTGAAGGTCAGGCAAATATTTATCTACAATTTGGTAAGCCAGGGAATTATCGCTTCCTTTCGACCTTAATTGCAACAAAAGGCATTCTCTTAAATCCCTTGCGCCAATACCGATAGGGTCAAATGTTTGGACTAAAGATAATACTTTCTCAACTTCGGATTGCGTGATTTTTCTAGATTCAGATTTTATATCTTCTATTGGACACTCAAAGTAACCGTCATCGTTTATATTACCTATGATCAGTTCCCCTATTTCCCGGACATCATCAGAATCAGCAAGTAGCTGTAATTGCGATAAGAGATGATCCTGGAGCGTGGCAGGCTTGGTTATAAGGCTTTCTTTGTAATTTTGATCTTCTTCGCTAGTGAAATCGTAGTTTACTTCCTTAGGCGGCTTTATATTTTCCAGATTTAACAAAGGATTCTCTTCAACCTGCTTTTCCACGAATTCTTTCAATTTAACAAGAGGCATTTGCAGGAGGTTAATGGCAAGGCGCATCTGAGGGGTTAATCTTAGCTTGTAGATCAATTTATTGGCGGGTTTTAATTCGAGCTGCATATTTTTTATCCTCTCCCCAGAAGATAATTAGAGGAGATAATAGCTCATTATACGCCAATCTTTTAATTTAGCAAGCAACATTTGTGCCAAGAGAGGGGATGGGAATTTTTATTTTGACAATTATCATATAGGATGATAACCTACTAAACACCAAGACATCAAAAGGGATATGTAATGAAAAGAAGAGGCAGAAAGAAAAGAATAGAAGGAGTTGATCATAGAACAAGTTCTCTTAAATCAGTAGAGAGAACTCTCGATGTTTTGGAATTTTTGAGTAAAACGCGTTCAATCGGAATAACAGAATTAGCAGATATTTTAAAAGTTGGCACAAGTACTGCACATCGCGTTCTGTCTACTTTGGAAAAGAAAGGGTTTGCTGTTCAAGACACTGATACTGGAAAATATGCTCTTGGCCATATGGTCTTTCAGTTGGCCAGGTCAGTTATATATATGATAGAGCCACTAAAATATGTCCGGCCTCATTTGGAAGAGCTCTGTAAAAAGACAGGGGAGAATGTTGCCTTTGGTGTTATTACACCCGGGAAAGATAGAACCTTGATCTTAGCAGAACAGATAACCGATAAAGCAATAATAGCCAGGCCTATTCTTTTCCAACGGCTCTTCTTACATATTTGCGCTTGTGGTAAGGCATATCTTGCTACCTTAAATGACCAGCAATTAAAAGCAGCGTTATTTAAAGATAATATGGTGCGATTTACTGAATATACACCCATTTCTCTTGATGCCATTAAAGAACAATTAATGCGTTTTCGCAAGTTAGGATATACTTTAAGCAAAGATGAATTTTCAGTTGGTCTTTCTGCAATGGCTTCAGGTATATGTGATGCTGAAGACAAATTTGCAGGAGCGATTATTATTGTAGGACCGTCATTTAGGTTTACTGACAAAAACATTAAGGATTGGGGAAAACTCTTGTTAGCAACCACCTCAAGATTAAGCTTAGAATTTAAAGCCAAGGGAATAGTATAATTTTTTTAAATTATAATGTGGAAAATCATTCCGCATAGAGGAATTGAAGGAAATGAAAAATGAGATAGAATTAACGTTAACGATATTAGAGTCCTGTTTAAAATATGGACCCTCTATTTCAATTAAAGATTTATGGCTAAAGACTAAGGTTTCAAAAAGAAGAATAAAATATGTTTTATCAGTTTTAGAAAAAAGAGGATATATAACAAAAGGTAAAGATGGTGACGAGTATATGTTAAGTGGAAAAATTGCAATGCTAGCCTAAATATGTAATTTAGTCAGGCGATTTAAATGGAAAAAATCCTAATAGTCGAAGACGGCAAAGACGCGCAGTTCCTACTCTCGAATATACTTAAAGACGCGGGGTATCAAACAATCGTAGCCGGAGATGGTGATAAAGCATTAAAGGAACTGGAAAGACATTCACCCAACCTAGCTCTATTAGATATTAAACTACCCGATATGAATGGGACGAAACTATTAGAGGATATGAGGAAAAATGATAAACATTTAACCATCATTATGCTCTCTGCCTATAGTGATGTGAAAGATGCGGTAAAAGCAATGAAATTGGGAGCCTTTGACTATATAACCAAGCCATTTGATAATGATGAGCTTCTTCTAGTTATCAAAAAGGCGTTAAAAATGGACGAGCCTAAAATACTTAATAATGATATTAAAACTGATATCAACAACGTCGCCGGCCGCGAGCGCGAGGAGGATGCGCTGCAACTGGCATGTAATGAACTGGAACAGCGTGTGGCGGAGCGGACGGAGGCGCTGCGGAAATCCGAGGAAAATTACCGAGAACTCACCAGCAGTATTGCCGATGTATTCTTTGCTATGAGCAAAGACTTGAGATATACCTATTGGAACAAAGCATCTGAGAATCTTACGGGGATTTCAGCGAAGGACGCTCTCGGGAAATCTCTCTATGAACTTTTCCCGGATATAAGAGGGACGGAGACAGAAAAGCTATATCTAAAAGCATTGGAAACACAACAGCCCCAAAGTGCTTTGAACGAATACCGGGTCAAAGATAAGAACTTCTTTTTTGAAATTAGCGCCTACCCTTCCAATAATGGCCTTTCCGTTTTTGTTAAAGACATCACCGAGCGCAAGAAGGTGGATGAGGCGCTGCAGGAGCGCGAGAAACGGTATCGGGCGATCCTCCAGACGACGATAGACGGCTTTTGGCTGGTGAGCCCGCAGGGGCGTCTACTGGAAGTCAATGAGGCCTATTGCCGGATGAGCGGCTATAGCGCGCAGGAACTGCTGGCCATGAGCGTTACCGACCTGGATGCCCTCGAAACCAGTGATGAAACAGCCGCCCACATACAAAAGGTCATGACGCAGGGCGAGGATCGTTTCGAATCCCGGCATCGCCGTAAGGATGGGAGCATTTTTGACGTTGAGATCAGCGCCCAGCACCGGTCCCCCTATGGCTGGCGATTTGTGGCTTTTCTGCGGGACATCACCAAGCGCAAGCGCTCGGAGGAAGAGTCACGGGTAAAGGATGCTGCAATCGCCTCATCCATTAACGCGATCGCCATCTTCGATCCGGATGGCAATCTGACTTACATCAACGATTCTTTTCTTAAGCTTTGGGGATACGACAATGAAGAGGATGTCATCGGTAAATCCTACTCCATGTTTTGGGAAGATCAGGCGCAGGCGCATGTTGTCGCTGGCGCATTACGGCAAAGCGGACAATGGGCCGGAGAGTTAAATGCAAAAAAGAAGGACGGATCAATCATAATCGTACAGCTTGCTGGCAGTATCGTATTGGACTCTGCCGGTATCTTCGAAGGCATGATGGCCTCATTCATTGATATCACCGATCGCAAGCGTGCGGAGGAGGCGATAGCGGCGGCTAAGGATTATATCGAGAATATCATTAAAAGCATGCTTGACACCTTGATTGTAATTAATCCAGATGGAAAAATAAGATCTATCAATGAGGCGACAACTGTCCTTTTAGGCTATGAAGAAGAAGAGCTTATTGGTAAGCCGTTTGGCACGATTGTTGCTGCTGCTGAAGAGAGGATATTTAAAGATGGCCATTTGGAGAAGCTGATTGGAGAAGGATCGGCAAGGGATTATGAGCTGTCGTATAAGGCGAAGGATGGCAGGGTAGTTCCTATGCTTCTTAGCGGCGCGATAATGAGAAAAGTAGAGTGTCCGGGGAATGCCCCCTCTGCCGACTGTCCGGAATTTAAGAAAAAAGGTACGCACTGTGAAAAACTTCAGGGTATTGTACTTGTGGCAAAGGATATCACCGAGCGCAAGAAAGCGGAAGAAGAAATTATAAGCCTTTCAAAATTTCCAGCAGAAAATCCCAACCCCGTCCTTCGTATAGCCGAAGACGGCACGATCCTGTACAGTAACAGGGCGGCCTCGGAGCTGCTGGCCGCGTGGGGTGCTAAAATTGGAGAGAAGGCGCCTAAGCGATGGTGTCGTTTGATCAAGGAGAAGCTCGATTCCGAAAAGACGGGATTAGAAGAAGAAGAAGAAGAAGGGAAAATGTTTTCTATAACGATCGCGCCTATAAAAAAGGCCGGATATGTAAATCTTTATGCCAGTGACATTACCGAGCGCAAGCAGGTGGAGTCCCAGCGGGACGAGGCGCTGCGTGAATCCGAGCGAAAGCTTAGGGAGTTGGTTGACAAAACGACTCATTCTCAGAAAGAACTTAAGGCCTCTTATACAGAACTAAAGGCGAGTAAAGATGATCTGGTGCGCTCTGAGAAACTTGCCTATACCGGCCGGATAGCCGCGAGCATTGCCCATGAGATACGAAACCCCCTGACGAACGTTTCCATGTCCGTCCGGCAGCTCAAGAAAGGCGACAGGATAAAGCCCGAGGGCCATAAACATAGCGAGATCATCGAGAGAAATGTGGAAAGGATCAACTTTTTAATCACGGAGCTGTTAAACTGCGCCCGTCCGGCAAAGCTTGATCCGAAGTCCTATGACATACACCGGGTAATCAAAGACGCCTTGATCGCCGACAAAAGCAAGATCAGGTCGCAGAGGGTAAAAGTGATTAAAATCCTTTCCGCCAAACCCTCCATCTTAAATATTGACAGAGAACATATGGGCCGCGTCCTCCTGAATTTAATTACAAACGCCGTTGACGCTATGCCCGGTGGCGGCAACCTGACGATCAGTACAGAAATAAATAAGGATTTTTTCCTGATAAAGGTTGAGGATTCCGGCAAAGGCATCCCCGAGAAAGATATTATCAGAATATTTGACCCGTTCTTTAGCACGAAGGCTCAAGGCGTTGGCTTAGGCCTCACCACATGCTATGGAATCATTGTCAGTCACGGGGGCACAATAGAGGTTGAGAGTAAGTGGAGAAAAGGAACCGCTTTCATCATTTCTTTGCCTGTTGGCGCTCGCGCGGGGGGGGGGGGGTAGGTAGGATAGGCGTGAAAGGTTTATGATACATATAAAGTGGGATATTAAAAGAGGCGCGGATATTTATCGACAAGTATTTGATGGCCGCTTAAAGAGCTGGATCTCCACCGGCAAGATAAAGCGCGGCGAAACAGTTGTCCTGCGCAGCGGGTTTTCCGGTTGGCGAAAACCCGAAGAGCTCAAGGAACTTATCCCCTATTTTCAGCGCCATGAAAGAGCCGAGGCAAGAAAGTTAAAAACAAGAAAACAGAGGAAGGAAGTCTTAGTTGAAAAAAACCCGATAAACCCAGTTAGAAATACCGAATCTTCAAGAAAAGAAAACAAAATTTCTAACGGGGTAAAGAGCATTTTAATTATCGATGATGAAAAAGATTTATGTCTGCTTTTAGGGGATGCCTTAAGAATTCATGGCTATAATGTAAAAAGTGTCAATACGAAAAGAGATGCTATGGATAGTTTAAGGATGCAGGCTCCTGATATGGTATTTTGTGATTTGAAGTTGCCCGATGGCGATGGTATGGCAATCCTTACTAAAATTAGGGCGATAAGCCCCAGGACAATAGTAAGTATGATCACTGCCTATGGCAGTAAAGAGACTAGAGACGAAGCGAAGAGGCTGGGCGCCTATGGTTTTATAGACAAGCCTTTTAGCGAAGAGGATATATTGGAGAATATCAGGGACTTATCTAAACCTAAAAGGCCTAAGACCGGAATAATATGAAAAAAATTCTTATTGTGGATGATGATAAAGATTTATGTTTTAATCTCTCATCTATTTTGAAAGAGGAGGGCCATGAGGTAATCGTCGCATATGACGGAAAACAGGTGCTTAAGGCCATTGATAAAAACGCGCCTGACCTTATCTTGCTGGACATCAAGCTGCCGGGGATGGATGGAGTAGAATTATTACAGGAGGTAAAAAGAAAGGGGAATAATTTACCCATTATCATGTTGACCGCGAACAGTGACGTAAAGAGCGCGGTAAAGGCAATGAAATTAGGCGCGTATGACTACATCACAAAGCCATTTGATGATGAAGAGCTGGTCCTCATAATTAAAAAGGCCCTTCATACCCAGTATTTATGCCGGGAAGTGGAACATTTAAGAAAGAAATTAGGCCAGGTGTCCGCGCCGATAGAGGAGGCTATGGGGGAAAGTCCCCGTATAAAGCAGGTCTTAAAGCATGTTGATATTATCGCGGCTACAAATATGACCGTGATACTTCAGGGAGAGAGTGGCACAGGCAAAGAAGTGATAGCGAGGATGATCCATGAAAAGAGCTTGCGCAAAGACAAACCTTTCGTCGCGATAGACTGCGGAGCCATACCGGATACTTTAGTTGAGAGCGAGCTCTTTGGTTATGAGAAGGGCGCTTTTACGGGGGCTGAGGAAAGAAAAGAAGGTAAGTTTGAGCAGGCCAATGGCGGCACCCTATTCTTCGATGAAATCACCAATATTCCCAATAGCATACAGATAAAGCTCCTGAGAGCTGTTCAGGAAAGAAAATTTCAACACTTGGGCGGCAAGATTGATATAAGCGTAGATGTGCGGATAATTGTGGCAACGAACATCGGCCTTTCCGAGGCCGTAAGGACAGGTAAGTTCAGAGATGACCTTTTTCACAGATTAAACGAGTTCCATATCGACCTTCCGCCTTTAAGGCAAAGGAAAGAAGATCTGCCGGCTTTAACTAAATATTTTTTGAATGAAGCTAATAGAGAACTTGATAAAAAAGTAGGAGGTTTCTCGGGAGAGGCAATGAGATTTCTTCTCGATTATTACTGGCCGGGTAATGTCCGGGAACTGAAAAACGTGATCAAGAGAGCGGTTCTTTTGGCCGATTCCAAGAATATCACTCCGGCGTGCCTCTCCTTGAATAATGGCATTCACCCCGCGCAATCCGATCCGCACCCTCAAGCGCCAATACCTAACTATAAAGAAAACGCTTCGCTCAGGGAAGTGAAAGAAACGCATGCGGGACAGATTGAGGAGAAGATGATTAAAGAGGCCATGGTTAAAGCCGGTGGCAATAAGTCCATGGCCGCCAGGATCCTTAAGATAGACCGCACGACGCTTTATTCTAAGATAAAAGAATTTCAAATAAGTTAACTGTAAGATAATCCCCACAAAAGCGTAGAAAGAGACCTACATTTTCTGGTACAAAGCTCTTTCAACGTCAAAGAGATAAAAACTCACCCGAATTTATCCCTTCCTTATCTCCCTGTAACTCAAGATGAGTCAATAAGATACAAAATATAGTCCCACAATATCAAAAAATCTTTCAAACAATACGTTGTGTGGCACGCTTGTTGCTACATATATGAGATGTAAAGTGAAAGTGTAGCGCTGACAAAAGGTCGGTCAATATGCGTGCGATAAATTCTAAGCGATTATCGGAGAGTATATTGAAGAAGGCGGCAAGCCGCTACAAGGGCTATGACGCGAATTACCCCGGACGATATCAAAACGATAGCGCACAAAGAAGCGCCGCGGAGCAGGATGATAGCAGAAACAAATCCCGTTGGAGCAACTGGCTCGAACGGGTTAATAATACATAGGAGAAATGTCAGTTTAACAACGCTTATTTAAAGAAAGGGAGGATGAGCGATGAGTAATTTACCGGCAGTATTACAGCCGA
>JAHJHP010000076.1 GCA_018823705.1 Candidatus Omnitrophota bacterium
CGAAAATATTCACTCAACCTTTGCCGCACCTCAGGGCTTCACTTGCGGCGATGAATTATTTTCGCCGTGTGCTAAGGTTTACGTCAGAGCGAATTATGTGTACAGATTCACGCACTTTCATATTCGCTCGACGTAAAGCTAATCCCTTAACCATATGGGCCTTAGCGCACCTACAGGTATACTACGCGCTATGCCGAAAAAATTCAACTCGCCGCTTCATGAAACCCTGAGGTGCAGCATCATACGATATTTTCGCCCCCGCTCGCTCACCAAAAGTAAGCAGGCAGACCTAAGTGCGAAGTAAGCGAAGTAGGATTTGAACCCCGCTTCAGCGGGGTGAGTTCCGCAGGTTCCCCTTTTTCTGCTGAACAAAAGACCGGTCCCCATAGTTAGGCCTTAGGGGAAATATTTTCAGTGCGAATATACTTCGCACTTAGGTCAGACGCCACCGCGAATGAAGCTATTTGTGCGATAACTTAGCTTCTGATGGTCTCCAGCAGTTTAAAGAACCCGGGGAAGGACTTGTTGACGCATTCCACGTCATCTATGGAACTTGCGCCCTCGGCGCATAGCGCGGCCATCGCCATCGACATACACGTCCTGTGGTCACCGTAACTCTTCAGCCGCGCGCCCTTAAGCTTCTCTACGCCGTCTATGACGATCCTGTTACGGTCGATCGACATCTTAGCGCCCATCTTATCGAGATTCTGCTTCATCGACGCGATCCTGTCGGTCTCCTTTACCCTCAACTCATCGGCGCCCGTTATAACGGTCCTGCCCTTGGCAAGCGAAGCCAGTACAAATATAATAGGGAGCTCATCGATAATGCCCGGTATCTCGTTCTCGTTTATATCGATGCCGGTTATCGGGCCGCTCTCGGCCTCAATATCGCCATATGGTTCAAAACCCTCCACCCTGTTTATGGCCCCGCACCTGGCCCCCATACGTGACATTATATTTAGTATTCCGGTTCTCGTGGGATTTACGCTTACCCTGCTTATGCGGATCTTTGAATTATTCAACAGAACCGCCCCTGCAGCTAAAAAGCTCGCGCTCGAAATATCTCCGGGCACCCCGAAATCTCTCGCGCTCATCTTCGCGGGACCATTTATGGAGACTCTCAGGCCGTCAACTTTGACATCCGCACCGAAATACTTCAGCATCCTCTCGGTATGGTCGCGCGACCTGATCTTCTCTTCCACTGTCGTCCGCCCGGATGCATACAGTCCGGCGAAGAGTATCGCGCTCTTAACCTGGGCGCTCGGGACAGGCAGTGTATAGTCTATCGCCTTTATCTTGCCGGGACTTATCCTTATCGGTGGAAAACCTCCGGGGGCCGAGCTTATGACGGAGCCCATAAGCATCAGCGGATCGATTATACGTTTCATAGGCCGTTTTGACAAGCCCTCTTCGCCTGTCAACGTCGCCTCAAAATCCTGGCCGGCAAGTATACCCGAGAGCACCCGCATGCTGGTACCGGAATTTCCGGTGTTTATGGGTTTGCCGGGATCTGCTAAACCTTTAGGGCCCGCGCCATAGATAGTGGTTCGATTCTCAGCGCGCTCGATCCGCACGCCCATATCCTTAAACGCGCGTAGGGTGTAATCACAATCGTCGCAATCAAGGATACCCGAGACCACAGTCTTACCGTCTGCTATCGCGCCGCACATGATAGCGCGGTGCGAGATCGACTTGTCGCCCGGAACGTTTATTTCACCGGACAATCTCTTTGCGGGGATTATATCCATTGATCTCATAAGTCACTTGATTATATCACACTTTTTTGGACGCTATCAATCTCTTCATATCCTTAGGCAGTTCGCTTGTGAATTCTATGAACTTCTTTTTCTTAGGATGTATAAAGCCTATCGTCTTTGCGTGGAGCATCGGTCTTGCCAGGTCTCCCGACCTTGTGCCATACTTCACATCGCCGAGGACAGGATGACCGATATATGCCATGTGTATCCTTACCTGGTGGGTGCGCCCCGTCCCCAGGGTAAGCTCTATCATGGTGGAATCCGCGAAACGCCTTATCACGCGATAACTCGTATTGGCTGCCCTGGCCTTCTCCGACTCAAAATCTATCACCATCTTCATACGATCGCGCCTGTCGCGGCCTATAGGAGCGTCTATGACGCCGCTATCGAACTGAACCACTCCCTTAACAATCGCGATATATACCCTTCTGGCGGTCTTGTCTTTGAATTGTCTGGCGAGAAAACGGTGAGCCTGATCCGTCTTTGCCACTACCAGAAGCCCCGACGTGCCTTTATCGAGCCTGTGGACTATGCCGGGCTTCATCACTCCTCCGATGCCTGACAGTTTTTTACAGTGCGCGAGAAGCGCATTCACAAGTGTCCCGCTGTGGTTACCGGGTGCCGGATGGACGACCATATCAGGCGTCTTATTTACTACCAGGACCGAACTATCCTCGTATACGATGTTAAGTGGTATTTTTTCAGCTTTAATATGGCATCTCTTCGCGGGCGGTATATTTATTTCGATATATTCACCCGAAGTCACATCATAATGGTTCTTTCGATGAATACCGTCAACAAGAATATGCCCATCCGTGATAAGCCTCTGCAGGAATACACGCGAATACTTATCGCCCATCTTTCCGGTGACAAATTTATCGAGCCGCGTCCCGTTATCCGCTTCGGTTACTTCGACCCTGCTGAAACCTTTCTTTTCCATTCATCCGCCTTTATCTTAAATATGCACAATGCCGCTATTAACACGGCCGCGCTTACTAATTGCGAAATGGTAAGTCCCAGGAATATCCTGGGATTATCGCCGCGCATAAATTCTATAAGAAATCTCTTGCATGAATAGAGTATGCAATAACCCATGAAGATCTCACCCCTGAAACGTCTGGCGTTCTGCCACTTGAGAAGCACGACGAATATTATAACCAATAGGATCGAGGAATATATCTGGGTCGGGTGCGTTCTTCCGAATATAAAATTTTCCGGCGCCGGGATCCCGTAACAACAGCCGTTCAGATAGCAGCCTATCCTGCCAAATGCCTGCCCGAGAGCTATATACGGCGCTAACAGATCCGCGATAGACCAGAGGTCAACCCTTCTTTTATTAGCAAACCATACCGACGCCAGGATAGCTGCAATGAATCCGCCGTACCATACCAGGCCACCCTTCGATAGGTTCAGGATCTCTATCGGGTCAGCCTTATAGTATCCGAAATTCAGGAACACATATAGTATTCTTGCGCCGATTACACCGGAAACAAGTACAAGGATAAGATAATCTATCACCATATCCCTGTTCACGCCAAACTTCGAAGCGCGCCTGTATACCAGGAACGCTACGGTGCTGAATCCCACGGCTACCATGACGCCGTATGAATAGATGTTAAGCGGGCCTAGTTTCAGAAGGATTGGGTGCATGATCTATCCGGATCTCTTAAAGATGATACTGCACGCTATGAGCGCTACGCCGATGGTTATACAAGAGTCTGCAATATTGAAGACAGGCCATACGCGGAAGTCTAAAAAATCGATAACGTACCCGAACTGCAGCCGGTCGATCAGATTTCCTGCTGCGCCGCCGAGGATGAGGGCCAGCGACATGGCGGTCAGCCGATCCAGCCGGGGTGACCTGGAGACGACCAGCAGTATGAACGCAATAACCGCAAACGAGAAGATTATAAAAAAAGGACCGCAGTTTCTAAGAACACCGAACGCCGCGCCGTCGTTGAAGACCAGCGTTATATGGAATATATCCGGAATGACCTTTATCGACTGCCCCAAAACAAGGCTCTTTATGATAAAGTACTTCGTGAGCCTGTCCGCCGCAAATACGAACGCCGCGGCAAAGAATATGCCGCCCCGAAGCCAACGCGTCATCTAATCTCTTTTTTCTTCTGGCACTCTATGCACAGTTCGCTGTGCGGCAAAGCCATCAGACGCCTCTTGGCTATACGGCATCCGCACGAAAGGCAGCTTCCGTAAGTGCCGTCATTTACGCGTTTCATAGCTTCGTCGATAAAATACAGGCGCTTCTGTTCCGAGGTGGCCCTCTCCAGCGAAAAGTCTCTTTCGTAGTCATCGCTGGCCTGATCAGCCATATGATAAGAGTAGCCTGACAGGTCTCCGGACGCCTCCCTGGCGGATTTATTTAAAGTATTCTGCGCTATATGGGAAAGGTCCCCTCCGACTTGCGCTCTCAGCTTGATCAGCAGCGTTTTATATTTCTTAAGCTCTTCCCGGGGCATCTTCTTTATCTTAGCCTTCTTAACTTTCGGGCTCTTAAGCTTCGCCGCTTTAGACTTTAAGGCCTTTCTTGCTTTTGTTTTATGCTTAGTCCTGATCCTTATTGCTGACTTCGATTTTGCCATACTGTTTCCTTTCATTAGATTATATCGCTTTCACGCATCTTTCACATAAGGACGGATGTTCTTTAACTGATCCGACCAACTCGCTATAGTTCCAGCATCTCTGGCACTTCTGGCCCCTGGCCTTCTCGATATATATAGCTACCGGAACTTCCGGATCCGCATCCTTATCGCTATCAGGAGCGTCCTTGATATCAACGTCGGATACTATAAAAAGATATCTCAGGATATTTTTATTGCCGGCAAGTAGCTTCTTATAATTCTCGTCGCACCCCGCCAGGACCACGCGGGCCTCCAGGCTCGATCCTATCTGGTTCGCCTCGCGTCTTTCTTCCAGCTTCTTTAAGACCGCTTCTCTCACGGCTATCAACCCGGCCCATTTACGGTCGAGAGATTCGTCATGCCACTCGGCGTAATTATCCTTCGGCCATGATTCGAGATGTATCGATTCGCTCTTGCCGTTAAAACTGAGATATCCCCAGGCTTCATCGGTTGTCATGGCAATGATCGGCGCCAGGATCTTTGCCAGCGCAGTGAGTATCTGGAACATGGACGTCTGGCCGCTTCTCCGCTCCGGCGAATTGGCTTTAAAAGTATACATCCTATCCTTCAATATGTCCAGATATACGGACGAGACTTCGTAGACGCAGAAACCGTATATGTCCCTGTATACTTTATGAAAAGCGTATTCTTCATAATGGCCTTCCGCCGACTTTATCACTGCGGAGAGCCTTGACAGTATCCACTTATCGGTCTCGAGCATCTTTTCGTAAGGGACCGAATTCACCGCAGGATCAAAATCATAAAGGTTGCTCAGCAGATACTTATATGTATTTCTTATCTTGCGATATGCATCGGCAAGGCGCCTCAATATCTCATCCGAGAGCCTGATGTCCTCGGAATAATCGCTCGACGATACCCATAGCCTCAGGATATCTGCGCCATACTTCTTCATGACCTGTTCGGGCGTTATAACATTGCCCAGAGACTTCGACATCTTCTTGCCTTCACCATCCACGACAAATCCGTGCGTCAGCACGTTCTTATAAGGCGCGATACCATCAATGGCCATTCCGGTTATGAGCGCGGCCTGAAACCATCCTCTGTGCTGATCCGATCCCTCAAGATAAAGCTCGCAGGGATAATGCATCTCTTGGTTACCCTTCAGCACTATCTGATGGCTTACGCCTGAGTCGAACCAGACGTCGAGTATGTCAGTCTCTTTTTTGAATCCGGAAGCGCCGCACTCGCGGCATATTGTGCCTTTGGGCAAAAGCTCCTCTTCCTTCTTCTGGAACCAGACTTCGGCGCCGTCTTTCTCTATCAGCGAAGCGACATATTCTATGGCCTTCGGATCGAGAAGCAATTCGCCGCAACCGGTGCAGTAGAACGCGATGATCGGCACTCCCCAATATCTCTGTCTCGACAGGCACCAGTCGGGCCTGTTCTTCAGCATGGATGAAATACGCGACCTGCCCATCTCAGGTATCCATTTTATCCCGGAAGAGATAGCATCAAGCATCTTCGTCCGCAAAGTGTTATGATCGATCTTCATGAAGTACTGCTCTGTGGCCCGGAATATTATAGGCTTCTTACAGCGCCAGCAATGCGGATAAGAATGCCTGACTTCACCCTGCCTGACCAGCTTACCTGAAAGAGCGAGCTTTTCAATGATAGGTTTATTCGCGTCGTGGACCTTCATACCGGCAAAGTCACCGGCGGAGCTATCGAACCTGCCCCTCCCGTCAACCGGCATTATGATCGGAAGATCGTGGCGTTTACCGGTATGATAATCATCCTGTCCGTGTCCCGGAGCGGTATGCACGCATCCCGTACCGTCTTCCATAGTGACATATGACCCCGGAACGACTTTGGAGCTCCTGTCGATGAAAGGATGGCGGGCCTCGAGGCCTTCGAGTTCTTTACCTTTGAACGTCTTTATCACCCTATAGTCTTTTATAAGGCTGGCTTCCATCACCCTGGCTACAAGATCTTTTGCCAGTATGAAATTTTCGCCCTTGAACGCTCCGCTTGATATCTCGACCAGAGCGTATTCGAAGTCCGGATGAATGGCTATCGCGACGTTCGCTATGAGCGTCCACGGTGTAGTGGTCCAGATGATAAAATGTGTATTGGGCGCCAGGCATCGGGCGCCGGGGGCAAGTTCGAACTTTACGTATACTGACGGCGAAACCTTATCCTCATACTCCACCTCGGCTTCAGCGAGCGCCGTCTCGCAGGCGACACACCAGTTAACGGGCTTCAGATCCTTATAGATATATCCTTTTTCCGCCAATTTTCCGAAAGCCCTCACTATCCCGGCTTCATAATCTTTCGCTAAGGTGATATATGGCCTGTCCCATAAACCCATAATGCCCAGCCTCTTGAACTCCTCGCGCTGTATAACGACATACTTCATCGCGTAATCATGCGCCTTCTTCCTGAATTGGACCTGGTCGATATCATATTTGGTCAGCTTCAGCTCTTTAAACAACTGATGCTCTACCGGCAGGCCGTGACAATCCCATCCCGGCACATACGGCGAATCGAAGCCGCGCATCGTCTTGTATCTTATCACTATGTCTTTGAGTATCTTGTTGAGGGCATGGCCCATATGGATCGAGCCGTTGGCATAGGGGGGTCCATCGTGCAGAATAAACTTGGGCTTATTTTTATACTTCGCCCTGATCTTCCCGTGCAACTTATTGTCTTCCCATCTCTTCAGGAATCCGGGCTCGCGGTTAGGCAAATCCGCCTTCATGGGAAAATCGGTCTTCGGTAAATTCAGCGTATTTTTATATTCCATATTACTTGATATATTTTCCTATTATGAGCTCGAGCTTCTTCCTGGTCTCTACCGGTATCATCTTCGGATCCGTAATGATAGCATCTTTGAGCGCCGAATGGCAGCTGCAGGTCCTCGTATGGGCCAGCTTGGGAAGCGCCGTAGCGAGTATGCTCTTCGCCGTATCGACATTCTTCATCAGGTTCTGCACTATCATGTCAATAGAGACCTGCTCTTCCGACTGATACCAGCAGTCATAATCCGTTACACAGGCGAGCGTAGCATAGCAGATCTCCGCTTCCCTCGCCAGCCTGGCTTCGCCGATATTGGTCATACCGATGATATCCATACCCCATGAACGATACAGGTTCGACTCGGCCCTGGTGGAGAACTGCGGCCCCTCCATATTGAGATATGTTCCGCCCATATGCATGGTGCCTCCGACCTTCTTGCCGGCATCATGGAGCGCCCCGGCAATATCCTTGCAGATGGGATCGGCAAATTGTATATGCGCGACTATCCCATCTCGGAAGAATGTCATCTTGCGCGCCTGGTGAGTCCTGTCCACAAATTGGTCCGGTATCACTATGTCGAGCGGCTTCAGCTCCTTCTTGAGGCTTCCGCAGGCGGAGATAGATATGATCCTGTCGACCCCGAGTTTCTTCATTCCGTAAATATTGGCGCAATAGTTAACCTCACTCGGAGATATCCTGTGCCCTTTACCGTGTCTGGTCAGAAACACCACGTCTATGCCATCCATGGATCCGGTCACGTAATCATCTGATGGATCGCCGAACGGCGTCTTCACTGACACCTTATTCGCATTCTTTATTTTATCCATATTGTAGAGGCCACTGCCGCCTATGATCCCTATCTTACCTTCCATCTCATCTCCCTTATTTTACAGATTATCGTCCCAGTCTCATCGCGATACCAAATAGCGTCCTGACCAGGAAAAGTTTAATGAACCATACCGTCAAAAGCGCGAATATCGGTGAAAAATCTATGCCGATCGAATAGGCCGGCAATATGCGCTTGAATGGCGCAAGCATCGGTTCCGTAGCGCCGTATAGAAATCGCACGACCCCGTTATACGGATCCGGGTTCACCCAACTGAGAAGAGCGCGAATGATTATCATCCAGCTTATTATCGTAAGCAGATAATCAATTATAGTGGCGAGAGCGGCTATGAGATTGCCTAATATGAACATTTCTACCCTCCGGACAACTCTTTTGAACGTTTACAGGCGGCCTCCGCCGCGGAACGAATGATATCTTTCAGTTTTTCACTTTCAAATACCTTTATAGCGGCTTCCGTGGTCCCTCCTTTTGAGGTGACCTTGCGCCTCAAAAGCCCGGGATCTTCCTTTGACTGGTTCAGCAGTTTCGCGCTTCCGAGCGCCGTCTTTATCACCAGCTCCCGGGCGGTCTTGCTGTCGAAGTTCAGCTTCTTTGCGGCTTCGATCAGGCCCTCGATAAAATAAAAGAAATATGCCGGACCGCTTCCGCTTATAGCTGTCACGGCATCAACCATATTCTCGTCCACCTCCACAACGGTGCCGATCATTGAAAATATTTCACGAGTGATGGCCATGTGTTCTTTAGCGGCCGAGGTACCGGCGCTTATGGAGGATATCGCCTCTCCTACTATAGCGGGCATATTTGGCATAACCCGCATAACCGGGATCTCTTTACCGACCACACTCTCTATATGCTTTGTCGTGATACCGGCGGCTATAGATATTAAAAGCTTATTCGGCGATACACCGCAGCATATCTCCTGGCTTAGCACCTTCTCAAAATCTTTAGGTTTTATGGCAAGTATTATCACATCACAATACTTCACGAGATAATTATTATCTATCTCGACTATTATCTTATGTTTTGCCTGGATGGCAGCCCGCCTTTCAGAATCCATCTCGCTTACCATGAGGTTTGTGCTCTTCTCCATAACCTGTGACAAGCGGCTGAAGATAGCTTCACCCATATTACCGCAGCCTATTATGCCGATCTTCTTATTGGTCATTGAATATTGCCCTTCCCACTCTTACAATGTCAGAACCTTCCTCTATAGCTACCTCAAAGTCGTTCGTCATGCCCATGGAGAGTGTTCGTATTGCGCGTCGCCCCTCGTCTATCTTATCACGAAGCTCGCGCAGTCTTCTGAAATAAGGCCTGACGGCCTCAGGATCGTCGACTTCGGGAGCGATCATCATTAGTCCATCTACGCTGATATTAGGGTATGCCGACGCTACTTTCAAAAAATCTATCGTCTCTTCAGGCGCAATCCCGAACTTCGACTCTTCGCCCGATACATTTACCTGAATAAGGATGCTCTGGCGTTTTCCAAGCTTTGCCGCTTCTTTATCTATTGCCTGCGCCAGCTTAAGGCTATCCACCGAATGGATCAGCGAAAATATCTTGACCGCATCTTTCACTTTATTGGTCTGTAAGTGGCCTATCAGATGCCACTTGACCTTATCGCCTATGGCACTATGTTTTGTAAGTGCATCCTGCACCCTGTTTTCGCCGAAATCACGAGCTCCCGCGTGGAAAACCTCCTCCATCTGGCCCACAGAAGCCTCTTTAGTCACAGTGACAAGTTGTACGCTCCCCCGCGGCCGTCCTGCCTTTTCGCAACACCTTGCTATTCTTTCTGTTACGGATTTAATATTATCGGCTATCATTTCGGCATAAAATAACACAATAACATATAAAAGTCAACGAAAAGTCCCCTCTCTGTCAAGCCAAAATAGAAATGTCCTATTCTTACCAAAGTAGAAATGTCCTATTTCTATGCTACCGTTAGTAGTAGTCCTTTCTCTTTTTGGGCGACTTTTTCTCTTTGTAGATACTGTTGATAATGTGTGTTACCCGCTACCACCCAGGGATGGTCTTGAGCCTGAGGGGTATATACCCTGCGCGGTTTAAATATGTAAGGCGCTTTTGCCGGCTCTTTCTCCGGCCGTATCGATATCACCTTGAACCTAAGCGCCTTATCCTTATGCCATATCTTCATGGAACCGTTTACATATTCTTCGATTACCACCCGCTGCGCCCGTACATTATCGAGCACCTGATATAATCTCCGATTGTGAGCTACTGTAAAGTCATTACGCAGCGTATGTTTCGTCTTGATAC
Organism: Candidatus Omnitrophota bacterium; assembly: GCA_018823705.1. Classification (GTDB taxonomy): domain Bacteria; phylum Omnitrophota; class Gorgyraeia; order 2-01-FULL-45-10; family 2-01-FULL-45-10; genus CAIMPC01. Next base: position 10,281 of record JAHJHP010000076.1, read on the forward strand.
ATAAGATCCTGTCGAGATCTATGCCTTCCGGACAAGCTCGGTGAAGATCGCCGTCTTTAGCCGGCTCTTTACCGAACCGCCTGGCGTATCCGGTCAGATACCGGCCAAGGAACGCATTGGCCTCGTCTATCAAACTTATCTTCTCAAGACGCATCTCCTTAACGAGCCGATCCTGAAAAGTATTGAATATACGCTCAACCCTGCCTTTAGCCTGGGGTGAGTTGGCGTGAATTACCTCAACGCCTAACTCTTTAAGTGCTCTCTCGAACTGGCTTAAAGGCATCGTATCATTAAGCTCATCTTCAAGTGATGGCTTACCCGTCGACTTATACGTCGTGTGTTTATCCAAATAGACGCTTAAGGGGATGCCATGCTTCTTGATATAGCGCTTAAAGCTGTCCATAGCGGGAATGGTGCCCTCGTAGGTATAGAACCGGGCGAACGGCCTGCCGGTGGCATCGTCGATATATCCCATGAGCACACAGGGCTTACCTCTATCTTCAAACCAGGCATGGTGAGAACCGTCCATCTGGATCATCTGGCCATAGAGCTCTCTACGCTCTCTCCACTGCCTGTGAGGCCGATTCCTACGCCTCTTATACGGAATATCTCTCTCTATAAGCCATAGACGCAATGTCTCATCGTTTACTTTTATTCCATCCCTCTCAAAGAGCTTCTCACTTGCTAACGTCGGACCAAAGTCCGCGTACTTGTCTTTGAATAGCTTCAAAGCCTTGTCTTTTACCGCTTCGGGCTTGGCCGCATTAGAAGTTCGACCACGTGACTTATGAACGATGCCTTTATCGCCTTCTTGCCTTACTCGAGCTGTTATCCTGCGTATCTGACGCTCGCACAGATCTACGCTGACAGCCGCGTCAGCTTGAGTTATTGCCCTATCTATCGCCTTGCGGATTACATGTAACCGCTTTAACTCCCACTGACTCATGATGACCATGTCCTCTCCTGCCATAATAACCTCCTTCAGAGAGGTTCATTATAGCAACTTTGGAATAGGACATTTTTAAATTGGTATAATAGGACATTATCATATTGGGATTACACACTTTATTTTCAGTAAAATCATTGACCCATTCCAGTCTGCATGATACAGTCAAGGGGATAGGCTACTTTTTATCGCGTAAATAATTAAAAGTAGACTGTCCCCTTTACTGGAGGTGACTTATGAAAATGTCGGATCAGCTGGAAAAGGAAGCCTCATCGCAGGTTGCAGCTCTTATGGCGGCAGCGGCAAGGACCGCACCCAAGACCAGAGGCATAGACAACATCGAAATAATGGCCATAGATGACGATTCAACCAAAGCGCGAGTGATAAGCAAGATGAAAGAGATCTCAAAGTCCGAAAACAGGCCCAGCCTTGAACGGGATGCTAACTCTATCGCGGCATCCCAGCACCTGATCGTGATCGGCGTGAAGGCCAATCCGGCGGGCTTGAACTGCGGATTTTGCGGTTACGCGAACTGCGGGGAACTCTCAAAAACCAAAGGTATCTGCGCTTATAATTCCATGGACCTTGGTATAGCGGTAAGCTCGGCCGCCGAAATGGCAGGCCGATTCCATATCGATAATCGTTTGATGTACTCGATCGGCAGGGCGTGCCTGGACATGAAACTCTTCTCCGGCACCGTAAAGCAGGCTCTCGGCATCCCTTTGAGCGTTACGGGTAAAAATCCATTCTTCGACAGGAAGTAAAGAAACAAAGGGGACGTGTCACTTTGGCCTGCCTGCCTGCGATCTGTTTGCCAGCAGGCAGGCAGGGACACTCCACTCTAAAAAGACAGAAATAGTAGCGCACCCTTAAGGGTGCGCTACTATTGTAAATAACCTTTGGTAGCTCGAGTTGTTACTAGTTATTCGCCTGCCGCCTTTAAGCTCAGAGCAATCTTATGCTGCAGCGAATCCACCTTAAGCACCTTAACCTTTACACTATCGCCTGTATTGAACTTGGTCTCAAGCTTCTCGCCCTCTCCGAGCGTTATTTCCGAGATATGGACCAGCCCTTCAAGATCGCTGGCTATTTCCACAAATAAGCCAAAGTTAGCAACCTTCGTTACTTTGCCATCCATCACAGTCTCCGATGGATATTTCACGGCTATCTCATCCCACGGGTCCGGAGTAAGCTGCTTAATTCCCAGTGATATCCTTCTATTCGCGGAATCCACCGCCAGGATCACAGCTTCTATCTTCTCCCCTTTACTGAAAACATCCTTAGGATGTCCTATGCGCTTCGTCCATGATATATCCGAAACGTGGATCAGTCCGTCTATCCCGTCCTCGAGCTCAACGAATGCGCCGTAGTCGGTAAGATTTCGCACCTTGCCTTTGACTTTCTGGCTGACCGGATATTTCTTGTCGACCTCAAGCCACGGGTTCGCTTCAAGCTGTTTCAATCCCAGTGATATCTTCTTGTTCTGCCTGTCGACATCCAGGACCTGCACTTCTATCCTGTCGCCGATAGCAAGAAGCTCGTTCGGATTGGCATACTTCTTCGTCCACGAAAGCTCGGATATGTGAAGCAGGCCCTCAACGCCCTTCTCGAGCTCGACGAACGCGCCGTACGGGACCAGATTGACGACCGTCCCCTTAAGCTTACTGCCGACAGCGTACTTGGCGTCGACGGCTTCCCATGGGCTCTGCGTTCTCTGCTTCAGCCCCAGCGATATCTTTCCGCTCGTCGTATCGAAATCAAGGACCATGACGTCAATCTTATCACCGATCGCCACGATCTCGCTGGGATGGGATATACGTCCCCAGCTCATGTCCGTGATATGCAATAGCCCTATGATCCCGCCATCGAGTTCCACGAAGGCGCCGAAATCGGTGATATTACGCACTATCCCGGCTACTATCGCGCCCTTCTGAAGAGTTTCGAAAAGCTTCTTCTTATCTTCTTCTCTCTGCTGGCTTATGGCATCTTTACGGGAGACCACTATGTTGCGTCTCGCCTTGTTTATCTTGACGATCTTAAACGTAAAGACCTGACCTATTAACTGATTGAGGTTTCCGAAAGTCTTCGATCCGGCAAGGCTGGCCGGCAGAAACGCTTCTACTCCGACGTTAACCATGAATCCGCCCTTGACCTTCTTCGAAACCTTTCCGTCGACTATATCGCCTTCGCCGTACTTGGATATGACCATCTCCCAGCCGACCGCCCTCTCCGCTTTCTGCTTCGAAAGGACGACCATGCCGTTATCATCTTCCTTGGATTCCAGATATACGTCTATCTCGTCTCCTATCTTCAGAGACTCAGGATCGGTGAATTCCGATAGCGGTATAGCGCCCTCTGACTTATAGCCGACGTCAACCACCACGTCCTTTGGATTTATGGCGATTATCTTCCCCTTCAGGATCTGTCCTTCCTTAACGTCAACGATGCTATCCTGATACAGCTTCGCGAAGTCGCTCATCTCGCTCGTATCCGTAACGTCTGTTTTTTCCTGTACTTCGTCTTTTTCAACCATTCGTTACACAACCCCTTTCATTGGATTTTATCTGTCTTTCTTTGCTGCCCGCTCAGGCATATGTGGAAAACCGGCCATATCCTGAACTTGTTGATCACGCCCGTCCCGGCTCCTTGTCGGCCTCGATAAGGCGTGAATAATTATGACCTTACTTTATATAGCTTAATAACCTCTCTACTACCTCTTCTATCGAGAGGTCGGTCGTGTCAACAAATACGGCATCGGAAGCTCTCTTGAGCGCTCCGACATCCCTCTTTATATCGGATTCATCCCTATTCACTACATCATGTTTTATATCGTTGAGGCTCGCTCTTTGATCAACGGCTGATAGTTCCTTATAACGCCTCCTGGAGCGCTCTTCCACATCTGCGTCGAGATAAAATTTAAACATGGCCTCAGGAAAGACCACTGTGCCGATATCTCTTCCCTCAAGGACAGCGCTCGACCTTCCGCCTATAACGCGCTGTAAATTCACCATCTCCTGCCTGACCCCGGAAACGCGCGCTATGAACTTCACGTTATTTGTAAGCTCGGGCGTCCTGATCAAGCCGCTCACATCCTCACCGTCGAGAAGTACTTTCAGGCTACTGGAGACCTTCAAGAGATCGATCTTCGTGCTGCGAGCGAGCTCCGTAAGAGCCTCACCGTCTTCAAGGTCAATCTTCAGTCTCATCGCCTTTAGTGTAAGGGCCCTGTACATGGATCCCGTATCTATATATACAAGCCCGAGCTTTTCGGCGATCAGCTTCGAGACGGTGCTCTTGCCGCTGCCAGCCGGGCCGTCTATCGCAACTATGAAATGACCGCCGCTACCTGGCATATGGAGCCTGAGTTCCTTCCTGTTTTGCGACATCCCGCCCCGTTTATACGCCGTATAAAAATCAGGACGTTGGGTGGCGGGGCAAAAGTTTATCGCGCTTTGATTTCGAATGCCTTAAGATCGATACCGTCAGAAGCCGATTGCCTGTGGCTATGGCTTTCAGCAGCTTATAATACTGTCTGCCAAACAGCGCTCCGGCATCCGAAACCGCTTTTCTGTTCGTTAAAAATATATCCGCCCATAGTTCAGGATCGCTCGATGCCACCCTGGTAGTATCCCTGAACCCTTCTGCCGCGCACGCCATCTCTTTGACCGGAACAGCCCCGGCAAGAGAGAAGGCGACTACATGAGGCAGGTGGCTTATAAGCGAGACCGTCCTGTCGTGTTCGCGAGGACTCATCACTTTTATACGGCCTCCAAGAGATCTCCAGAAACGCGATATTTGCGCGAGCGCGCCGGGGTCTGTCCGCGGCGTCCTGGTCACTATACACGGAGACTCTTCGAAGAGATCTTCTCTGGCAAATCGCACGCCCGCATGTTCGGATCCTGCCATCGGATGCGATCCGACGAAATATACGTTTGCAGGCTTTCCGGGCGTCTTCTCTATCTTATTCACTATCCATTCTTTAGTGCTTCCGGCATCCGTAATTATAGCTCCCGGCTTAGCATTCTTCATAGCTCTGGCAGCGAGCGCGGGTATCAGGTGAACCGGCGCGGCTATTATTATAAGATCCGCGGCCCTTACGCCGTCTGCTACATTCATCACGCCGCTATCGACCGCCTTACATTTTAGCGCTTTCTTTAAAGTGACTTCCCGGTGAAATACACCGATGACTTCACGGGCGCATCCGCTCTTCTTTATGGCAAGGCCGATGGACCCGCCGATCAATCCTACGCCGATTATCGCTATTTTGTTAAATTGCGCCATTCGATCCTTAAACCTCTCTCCCCACCGCGCGCGCTACTTTCCTGATCTCGCCCATAAGCTTTGCGAATGTCTCGGGATAGAGCGACTGTTCACCGTCCGACATCGCCTCTTCGGGATTTGGATGGACCTCTATGATGAGTCCGTCCGCGCCAGCGGCAATACCCGCCTTAGCGGCTGAGCCCACGTAGCCCCACTTGCCTGATGAATGGGACGGATCTATTATTATAGGAAGATGACTAAGGTTCTTCACTACGCTTACCGCGTTTATATCGAGAGTGAACCTGGTCGCATCTTCAAATGTCCTTATTCCACGCTCGCAAAGTATGACTTTAAAGTTGCCTTCCGCCAGAATATACTCCGCAGACATCAACAATTCTTTTATGGTGCTGGACATCCCCCGCTTCAATAGAATCGGTTTCTTTGTCCTTCCCACTTCCCTCAAGAGATTGAAGTTCTGCATATTACGGGCGCCTATCTGGATTATATCAGCATACTTACAGACAAGGTCGATATCCCGTATATCCATGAGTTCCGTAACTATCTTAAGCCCGGTCTCGTTTCTGGCCTCAGCGAGGAATTTCAGCCCTTTTTCTCCGAGCCCCTGAAAAGCGTACGGAGACGTCCTGGGCTTAAAGGCTCCGCCCCGCAGCACAGTGGCGCCTGCTCTCTTCACCTTCCTGGCGATATTTATCAGAAGCTTCTGGCTCTCGACCGAACACGGCCCCGCCATAATAACAAGCTTCTTACCCCCAATCTTCACGTCGGGGGATATATCCACAACGCTGCCTTCTCTTTTAAAATCGCGCGAGGCCAGTTTATAAGGCGTCAATATCTGCATCACTTTCTCAACGCCGGGGAATACTTCGAGCGGCTGAGTCCTCATCACATCTTCTTCGCCTATTACGCCGACTATCGTCCTCTCGACTCCTTTTGAGATCCATGGCCTCAGACCCAGCTTCTTTATCTTGAGGACCAGATGGTCCAGCTGTTTCTTCGTCGCGTCGGGACGCAGGACTATGATCATCTTTTTGCTCTCCCTATATCTGTCCGAACCAGGCCCTTAATTGCCTTTATAAATCTCTTATTTTCAATCCTGGTACCGATGGTGACCCGTATATATGTATCCATCCCCCATGCCTTCATATCGCGCACGATGATGCCGGCCTTGAGAAGAGCGTTAAATATTTCTTTGCAGTCCCTCTTGACATCAACAAGTATGAAGTTCGTCGCGCTCGCGATGTAGCTCAGGCCCATATCGCGAAGCGCGGCATATAGGGACTCTTTCTCTCTTTCAACATGAGAGAGCGTCTTCTTAAGGAACGCTTTGTCATCTATCGCCGCTGCCGCGCCGGCCTGTGCCAATAGATTTACGTTAAACGGTTCTCTGGCCCTCTCCATATAATTTATGATCTCCGGGCTCGCGATACCGTATCCTATCCTCAGGCCGGCAAGACCGTATGCCTTTGAGAATGACCTTGCCACGATGACGCCCGGCCTATTTAAATAATCTATGCCGTTCGGGTAATCTTTAAATGAATAGTCGGCGAATTCGAAATATGCCTCGTCAAGAAATACGATCACCTTCTCGGGTAATCCATCAAAAAACCGGTCCAGCTCTTTTTTTGAAACATAAGTCCCCGTAGGATTATCGGGGTTTGCTATGAATACCATCTTCGTATTATCCGTTATCGCCTCTTTCATAGCCCTTAAGTCATGCTTGAGACGTCCGCGCAAAGCCACGTACTTTATCTTCGCGCCCTGGAGTTGCGAGACGATCTCATATATAAGAAATGTCGGTTTCGCTATGACTACCTCATCGCCTTCTTCCATAAAGGTCCTTACGGCGATGCAGATAATCTCGTCGGAACCGTTGCCGAATATAAGGCTCCGCTGGTCCACCCCCAGAAACTTAGCCACCTTTTTCCGGAGATAATAACTCGAAGAGTCCGGATAGCGGTTTATCTCCGCGACTTTTCCTCGGATAGCGGCCATAGCTTTGGGCGACGCACCCATGCAGTTTTCATTCGAAGCGAGTTTTATGACCTCTTTCAGGCCAAGCTCCCTCCGGACTTCCTCTATGGGTTTACCCGGAACGTACTGGCTCACATTCAATATACTCTGTCTTACTCTGTCTTTCATCTTTAAACGTTATCTCCGATAGGATACGACCCCAGTATTTTCAGATACATGGATGACTTCCCCAGGTCCCGTAGCGCCCTGGCTACTTTGGCATCGTGGTAATGGCCTTTCAGATCCACGAAGAAATAGTACTCCCACGCCCTGATCCTGGAAGGCCGCGACTCGATCTTCATCATGTTTATGCCGTTCCGCTTGAACGGGACGAGTATATCATGCAGGGCCCCCGAACGGTCCTTCACCGAGAACATGATGGAGGTCTTATCATTTTTTGTAGGTTTCGCTTCCATCTTGCCTATCACCAGAAATCGGGTCACGTTATGAGCGCTATCCTCTATGGAAGAAGAGAGTATCTTTAAGTTGTACTTCTTCGCCGCGAGCTCGCCTGCTACGCATGCTGAAAAACGCTCCTTTGAAACTATCTCGGCAGCCTTCGCGGTGCTCGAAACCTCGACCAGCTCCGCGCCCGGAAGGTTGGCCTCGATCCATGGCCTGCACTGGGCAAAGACCTGAGACTTTGAATATATCTTCTTTATCTTTCTTTTGTCGGCTTCTCTCGAAATAAGATTGTGCGATATCTCAAGATAGATCTCGGAGCATATCTTCAGGTCGGACTCTATGAACATATCCTGAGTATGCGTGATAGCGCCGTCGATCGAATTTTCTATCGGTACGACTCCGTAATCGGCCCTCTCTTTTTCAACCTCCGCGAATACGGCGGTTATCGTTTCGCAACCGGTGTAACTGACGCTCGCGCCAAACTTCTTCATGCTCGCCAGATGCGTAAAGGTGAACTCCGGGCCAAGATAGGCTATCTTCACCGGATGCTCCAGTGAAAGCGCGCTCGACATCACTTCCCTGAATATTGCTCTAAGCGCATCGCCCGATATCGGCCCTTTATTCTTCGCGGCCAAATTGTCATATACGTCTTTTTCGCGTTCGGGCACATATATTGGGGCCTTCGATTTACGCTTTATCCTGCCTACGTCCAGTATCACCTTTGCTCTCTTGTTCAGCAATCTCAATATTCCGGAATCGATCAAATCTATCTTATTTCGCAGAGCTTTAAGGTTCATTTACGGTCTCCAAGTTTATTAAGCCACGGTGTTAGCTAAGTGCCGAGGTCTCCGACCGAGGCCAAGTTTATTAAGCCACGGTGTTAGCTAAGTGCCGAGGTCTCCGACCGAGGCTTTGTTTATGACCCCTGACTTCTGTGGCTCTCTTACAAAGTCCAGATCGCTCTCCTGAAACTCCTTTAAATTCGGGAGTTCCTCAAGCGACCTTAATCCGAAATGCTGCAAAAATTCGTTCGTTGTGACGTATAATATCGGCCTGCCCGGCGCGTCAAGCCTGCCTTTGGTCTTTACGAGATCTCTCTCCTCGAGAGTTCTCAATACCCCGTCCACATTAACGCCCCTGATGATCTCAATATCGGACCTTGTTAAGGGCTGCTTATAAGCTATAATGGCCAGCGTCTCGAGCGATGGACCCGTCAATCTGTCCGATCCTTTCTTGTAAAGAGCCGCGATCCAACGACTGTAGATCGGGTCCGTGAGCATCTGAAAACCGCCTGCTATCTCCTTTACGCTGAAACTCCTGCACGACGCGGCATATTCGCCGTTGAGCTCACCTATGATTTCCCTGACCTGCGCGGGCTCTATACCATCCTTCAGGACATCTTTCAGGGTATCTATAGATACCGGTTTATCGCTTACAAACAACAACGCCTCTACTATCCTCTTAGCTTCTTCCCTATCCATTTCCGCCACCTGAAGGTTTTATGTTATCCATGCTCTTTACGATCTCTATTTCGCCGAAATGCGCGTGCTGAATTATACTGATCTCTCTTATTTTAATAAGCTCCAGAATAGCCAGGAAGGTCGTTATTATCTCGGCTTTATTCTTGGCTGCCTTAAAAAGGTCCGTGAACATCACCTTCCTGTTATCGACGAGCATATGTAATACGTCGTGTATCTTTTCCGATACGGTAAACTCGTCTTTAATTATCTCATGAAACATCTCCTTCGGGATGTCTCTCAGGACCTTCGTGAAAGCGGTGATAAGATCAAACAGGCTCGCCTCGAAGAACTCATCCTTCGCGGCGGGAAGCTCATCCATATTGATCCCGGAGCCCACGCGCGCGTAGAAATGTTTCTGATGGGATTCTTTCTGCGCGAGCTCTGCGGCGGCCTCTTTGAATTTCTTATATTCGAGGAGCCTCTTGACAAGTTCGACCCTCGGGTCCAGCTCCTCCTCGCTCTCGACTTCGGTCTCGTCCGGCGGCAGAAGGAGTTTCGACTTTATATGCATCAGCGTCGCCGCCATGACCAGGAACTCACCCGCGATCGTGAGATCCAGGAGCTGCATCAGCTCCATATACTCAAGATACTGATCCGTGATCTTCGCTATCGGAATATCGTATATATCGACCTCCTCCTTCTTGATCAGGTACAGAAGGAGATCGAGCGGCCCTTCGAAGACTTCAAGTTTTACCTTATAGGTCATTATTCCTGCGCAAAATGTATGAGAGACCTGACTGCGGCCATAGTTTCGGCTGCGGCCTGTCTGGCCTTCCTGGCTCCGGACTTCAATATATCCTTAACATCATCGTCCGAAAGCTTGGCTCTCTTCAGGTTCATCGGTTCGAGGCGTTCTATCAGGATCGCCGCCAGGTTTTTTTTGCAATCGGTACAGCCTTGCGAAGCGCTCTCGCAATTTTTCCTGACTCCGGCAAGCGAATCCGGATCCGCAAATATCGAATAATAACTGAACACATTACACACTTCCGGATGGCCCGGATCATTCAGTTTTATCCTGGACGGATCCGTGATCATCGTGGCAACCTTCACGCGTATATCGGAGGACCTGAATGAGAGCGAAATAAAATTATCGTAACTTTTGGACATCTTCCTGTTGTCGAGCCCCAGAAGCTTAGGTGTCCTGGTTAACAGGCCTTCGGGTTCGGGAAAAACGGCCTTACCGTAAAGTGAGTTAAAACGGCGCACGATCTCGCGCGTCAACTCCAGATGCGGCACCTGATCTATCCCCACGGGAACCGCGTCGGCCTTATAGAGAGCTATATCCGCCGCCTGCAGCACCGGATAACCGAGAAAACCGTAAGTCGTGAGATCTCTCCCCTTTATCTCCCTGAGTTGTTCTTTGTAGGTCGGACATCTCTCGACCCATCCAAGCGGCGTAAGATCCGAAAATACCATATACAGTTCCAGGTGTTCCGGAACATGCGATTGAATAAATATTACGCTCTTATCGGGATCCAACCCCGCCGCGATAAAATCTTTGACCATCTCGTACGAGTTTTCACGCATATCTTTGGGATTCTCGTACTCGCTCATCAATGCATGCCAATCGGCGACCATATAAAAACATTGATAGGATTCCTGCAGTTTTACCCAATTACTGAGCGCGCCCACAAGGTGCCCAAGGTGGAGCCGTCCGGTGGGCCTCATCCCGCTCAATATCCGCTTCTTAGCCGCCATAGTATCCTTTGTGAAAATATTCCCTCATCTCTTGCGAAAATATACTTCGGAGCCTCACCGCACTTCAGGGCTTCATTTGCGGCGTCGTCTGACCTAAGTGCGAAGTATATTCGCACTGAAAATATTCCCCATGAGCTCAAGTTATAGGGTCGGTCTTTTGTTCAACATAAAAAGGGGAACCTGCGGAACTCGGCCGCCAGAGGCGGCCTCAAACATCCTCGGTTCTTTTATTATTAAAAACGTTATTAAATATAACCCTTTTTCTGCTTCTCAAAAGCC
>JAHJHP010000077.1 GCA_018823705.1 Candidatus Omnitrophota bacterium
GATTCTTGCGCAACTCAAAGACTCTATTAATATCTCTCATAATAAGTCTCCTCATATTACACCTCCCATATCTACCATAAAAACCAAAGCAAAACAAAAGAAGAATCAAAAGATAGTGCACTCGTTCCGCGGATAATAGATTTGTTAAAAATAAAAAAGTCAGAAAAAGCACATTGATATGTTACTTTTATATGGTACACTCGAACACATGCTTTCGAGTTAGAGCATATAATGCTTGGCGCTATAAAAGACCAAACGTTTTTTATTAGTGAATAGATTTATTAATTAAGACAAAAAGGAGTAGACATGATGAAGGCGAATAAAATAATGTCAATGTTAATTTTGGTATGTTTCTTGTTTAATACCGCCGTATCAGATCTTGCGTTTGGCCTCGCTGTTCCTTCGGGTTTGGATGATGTCGTGGGGATACAGCACAAAGACATGCATATGATAAAGTTTGCGCTGGAAGAACAGCTAGTGGCTTTAGCCGTTCCCGACCTCGCCGTAAGTCTAAGTACTTTTCAAACAATACTGGGAGAACAACTTGTTAGAGAAAAAACGATGTTCCAACCGGCAGATATGCGATTCTTCTTTCACGAGATAATGCTTACAGACACCGGTCTCCGCGTTATGGTCAGGCTCAAGGATGGACATGGATTAAGGACCTATTACGCTACATTCTCTTTGCAGAAGGATGAAAATGGCGGGTTTCCTATAAGTGTATATACAGAGGAGCAATATAGAGGTACCGCCGGATTTATAAAAGGCGCTGTCGTTCCTGCTTATGTGTATTTTTTTGGTGATGGCAAAACTTCAGCGGAAGAATTATTTGGTAATACTTTGGATGAACGAAAAATAATTTTAGGAGGCAAAGGCGAAGGCCTTCATTCCATGGTCCGCGCTAACATCCCCGTTCCACCCGGTTTTACGATAACGACTGACGCATGTAACTATTATGCTCTTGAGCATAAGTGGCCTGAAGGGCTGAAGGAAGAAGTGGATTCCAATGTAGTCCGGATGGAAAAGCTTTTACGCAAAGCATTTGGAGATAACGAAAACCCGTTATTGGTAGCAGTGCGGTCCGGCGCGAAATTATCCATGCCGGGGATGATGGACACCATACTAAATCTAGGCCTCAACGATGCTGCGGTTTTAGGCTTTGCCAATAAGACCGGTAATGAGCGTTTGGCGTGGGATAGCTATCGTAGATTAATTCAGATGTTTTCCGACGTTGTTCTGGGTATTGAAAAGAAAGATTTTGAAAGAATAATCGAGGCGAAGAAAGAGGAGTTAGGCGTCAAGCAGGATGTGGAGCTAGATGCGGAAGCGCTTAAAGATCTGGTGGTAAAATTTAAAGCCCTCGTGGAAAGCCATGGTAAGGTATTTCCTCAGGATGTCCGCCAGCAGTTGACCATGGCGATTAACGCTGTCTTTGAATCATGGAATAATCCGCGGGCTGTTACCTACCGTAACCTCTATAAAATCCCGCATGATTTAGGAACGGCAGTTAATGTTCAAGCGATGGTTTTTGGTAACACCGGAAATCAATCCGCGACCGGTGTAGGTTTTACCCGCAATCCTTCGACTGGTGCTAAAGAACTCTACGGGGAATTCCTGATTAACGCTCAAGGCGAAGACGTGGTGGCCGGTACCCGTACTCCGCAACCCATTTCTCAATTGAGAGATGCCATGCCTGAAGCCTACAAACAGCTTATGGAAATTACCAACGGTCTTGAAAAGCACTACGGGGATATGCAGGATTTTGAGTTCACCGTAGAGGACGGGACCCTGTATCTTTTGCAGACACGCTCAGGCAAACGTACCGGTGTGGCGGCGGTTAAGGTGGCGGTGGATATGGTTAAAGAAGGGCTTATCACCAAAGAAGAAGCGTTGATGCGTGTTAACCCTCAACAATTTAACGAAGTTTTGTTTCCCACTTTGGATCCTCAGGCGAAGAAAGACCTGACATCCAAAGAAATATTGGCCACGGGATTATCGGCAGGGCCGGGCGCGGCTACGGGCCAGATTGTTTTTACATCCGAGGACGCGGTTGAATGGACAAAAGAAGGTAAGCAGGTTATCCTTTGGCGTAAAGAGACTTGCCCCGACGATATTGCGGGAATGGATAAGGCAATTGGAGTAGGAACCTCTGTAGGCGGTATGACTTCACATGCGGCACTTGTATCCCGGGGAATGGGCAAAGTAACCATGGTGGGCGCTGGCCGAGTCGATGTCAACTACGAAAAGAAGGAAGCGTATATAAGAAATGAAAGTGGCGAGGTTACCCATACCTTAAAAGAAGGGGATTGGGTTACCCTGAATGTGGTAGAAAAAGAGCCGGCGCAATTGATTTTAGGTAAGAAAGATATTGTGCGGCCGGAAGCCATCGGCGATGAATTAGCGGAGTTTTTGTCTTGGGCCAAGAAAGCGAGCCGTTTGCGTGTGTGGGCTAATGCTGAGATTCCGCATGACGCCAAAAAGGCATTCAGCTTCGGAGCTGAAGGTATCGGTTTATGCCGCACAGAGCACATGTTCTTTGGCGAAGATCGTTTACCCATTATGCAGGAGATGATTTTGGCTGATTCGGTTGAAGCGCGAGAGGCTGCTTTAAATAAACTTCTTCCGATGCAGAGGGAAGATTTTATCGGGCTCTTCCGTGAGATGAAGGGTTATCCGGTTACCATCCGAACATTGGATCCGCCATTGCATGAATTCCTGCCTAAGCGCGAAGAGCTGATGGTTGAAATTAAAGAACTAGAGTTGACCAAGGCTGATCCTATATTGGTTGCGGAGAAAAAGAAGCTGTTGAGTCGGATAAACGAATTGCATGAATTCAACCCGATGATGGGAATGCGCGGCACGCGCTTAGGAATTATGATGCCTGAAATTACCGTTATGCAGGCCCGGGCGATTGCTGAAGCGACTGTTGCCGTAATTAAGGAAGGCGGAAAGGTTGTCCCGGAGATTATGATTCCCCTGGTGGGAAAATTAGAGGAATTCACCCATCAAAAAAAGATTGTGGCCGATACGGTTGAAACGGTCATGAAAGAATCAGGAGTCTCTTTTCAATATCGCGTCGGCACGATGATTGAAGTGCCGCGAGGCGCGCTGACTGCCGATGAGCTTGCTATGGAAGCGGAATTTTTCTCGTTTGGCACAAATGACCTGACTCAGTATGGCGCAGGTTTTAGCCGGGATGATATCGGAAAGTTTATGGCGCATTACCTGTCGTTAGGGATATATCCTCTCGATCCTTTTGAGACATTTGACGCAAAAGGGATCGGTGAACTTGTGCGTATTGCGGTAGAAAAAGGGAGAAAGACAAACCCGGACCTGAAGATAGGAGTCTGTGGTGAACATGGAGGGGATCCGGAATCCATCCAATTCTTTGATAAAGTCGGGTTAGATTATGTCAGCTGCTCGCCATACCGCGTTTTGGGCGCATGGTTAGCGGCAGCTCAAGCGACTATAAAAGATAAGCTTAGCAAGAGTCCTGTGGTTAAAACGGAAAGTGATGGTGGATTGAATTCGAAAGTGGATGTAGCGCAGGAGATAACTGCTATGGTTTCGCTTGCTTCTGAAGCAGGTGCGCCTATGTCAATGGAGCGCTATAACCTGCTTGTTACCTCAGATTTTTTTGCCAATGGAGAACTCGAAGGACATAGGGCAAAGTATGGAGATAGATTTGATCTTGATAGAATAAGTGGTGTATCCACCGAGCAGTTCGTTGATAATATACTGGCAAAAGCCAGCGGTAAAGAGACAAAGACGATAGCTCTTGTTACAAACGATCTATCGGCTGAACAACTTGAAAGGCTGACAAAGGTCGGCATAAGGTTTGTAAGAGTTGATACTGTAGGCCTTCTGCGCGCCAAAGCAGATGAAGACGCTGATAGAGAGAAATTCCAAATCGATACTTATGCTATGATGTTGCTGTTGCGACGGATCGATAGTAGCATAACCGCGGACTCCTCTATTTACAGGTTATTGAGTTTCTACCTGAAATCGCATTTTGAGCTGACAGGTGCGATAGCGGTAGATGACTACATAAACGCTGTCGTCACTAATGATGTCATGAAACTCATTCGCGGGCTCTTATTATACAGGCCTATCGAGCAGTACAGAGTACCTGACTATAATAATGTCGCTGCAACGCTGGTATCGGCGTAATACAAGATAGGTTGAAATGCTAAGCCCCCGAGGAGAGATCCTTCCCGGGGGCTTCTTTTATTGGAAATAGGCTATTTTATGCATGAAAATCCTTGCTACTTATTATGAATAATTATATAATAACGCCGACGAATTTAAGAGCGGACGCGTAGCTCAGTCGGTTGGAGCGCTGCGTTCACATCGCAGAGGTCACAGGTTCGAGTCCTGTCGCGTCCACCATCTTGTTGTTTAAGTCTGGGATGGTGTAGTGTAGAGAGTTGGGACTCGAAGCCAATTTTCGCCGACCAGCGGGAGGAAAAGCCCTCCGGGCGACAGAAAATTGGCTGGTCAGGAGGCCGCCACCGGCGGCCGGATGACCGAGTCCCCGCCTGACCGCAGTTAAAAACTATCAGGCGGGCAGGCTGTCGCGTCCACCAACTACGATTTGGCCTTCGCCAAAAAGTGTGGAACTGTCCCGCCCGGAACAGAACAAGGGGCGGGATCCCGCCCGAAATAGACAGATGGCGGGGCTGTTTGGCTTCGGCCTGCTAGAGTTAAATAATAGCAGGGCTAGCGCCCAAATCGTTTTAAGGAAAACTTAAATCGGTTTTCCTTAATCCAGATTTTGACGAAGCAAAATCTGGATAGAACTACCGTACAAAATCCAAAATTTTCTTTGTAAAATTTTGGGTTAAGGATCCTTTACCTTATGTGGAAGTAATAAAGACAGGTGGAGATGATAAATACTGAAGAGCAAATAAAGTTACTTGTGGAGTTACAGAAACTGGATTCTCAGATACTGAAGATGGAGGATGAGCTCAACTCTATTCCCGAGATACTGTCAAAGCTTGAGAGCGATTTTAATGAGAAGAGCTCTAACCTTAAGAAGCATGAAGATGATACAAAGGCACTCCAGCTTAAGCGTAAAGAAAAAGAGGGGGAGCTTAAGGCCAAAGAAGATATTGTAAAGAAATATACCACGCAGATGTATCAGGTCAAGACCAATAAAGAGTACACCGCTCTTCAGGAGGAGATCGGCAGAGTTAAAGCTGACAGCTCACTCATCGAAGAGGCCATATTGAAGATCTTCGATCAGGTCGATGCCGAGAACAAAGAAGTCGCCGCGCAGAAAGAGTTCCTTAAGAAGGAAGATGCCGTCATGCGGGAAGAGAAGACGAAGCTTGATGCAGACGCGCTCCGCATAAAATCGGACCTGGATAGATTGAAGGCCCAGCGCGCCGAGCTAACCGTAAAAGTCGATCAAAAGATACTTGCCAGGTATGATAGGATACTGGCCAATAAAGACGGCCTGGCGGTCGCTCCCATCACCGGTGAGTCATGCCAAGGCTGCTTCGGACATATGCCCGCACAGGTTATAAATGAGGTGAGGATGAAGAGTTCGATAATCTGCTGCGAGAACTGCACCAGGATACTTTACATTGAAGAGTAAAAAATTATACATATATGCTGACGGCGGCAGCCGCGGCAATCCCGGACCTTCGGGTATCGGCGTGGTGATATTGGATTCAAACAGAAAGAAGATCAAAGAATCATTTAAATTTATCGGTGAGACGACGAACAATATAGCCGAATATAGCGCGCTCGTCTCCGGCCTCGAAGCAGCGGTGGCTCTTAAAGCGACGGATATTGTTATCTATCTGGATAGCGAGCTTCTGACGAAACAGCTTAACGGAGAATATAAAGTAAGAGACGCTAATATGAAGATCCTCTTCAATGAATCTCTCGGTCTTTTAAAAAAATTCGATTCATTCGAAGTCAAACATATAGCGCGAGCTAAAAATAAAGAAGCTGATAAGCTTGTAAATAAAGCGATTAATTTAGCAGGGTTGTTTTAAATAATTATAGACTTCGTATACCGGGTGTTCGCTCCGATTTATTTCGGAGAGGAAAGTCCGGGCTCCATATAGCAGCGTAACGGTTAACGGCCGTCCGTCGAAAGACGAGGATTTAGAGCCACAGAGACGAGTCCTGTATCTGAACGAACCCGAAAGGGTGAGCGAGTGATACAGGGGTGAAACGCGGCAATCTCTACGTGGAGCAAGACCAAATAGGTTCCGATCCAGGATCTGCTAGATCCTACTGGAAAATACGTCAGTATCGGAACGGGTTAGGTCGCTAGCGCTGGCCAATGCCTCTGGCATTGACCGCGCATGTCGTTGGCTTTGCCAACGACTAGAGCCACGGAGCAATCCGTGGTCGAGATAGATGAGCGCCTCATTCCGCGCAAGCGGGATAAGACAGAACCCGGCTTACAGGTATACGAAATAATAAGGGACAGCGGTTTTTCGCTGTCCCTTATTATTTTAGCTTCTGCCAAATACCAACCAAAATAATAATACTCCCCAGTAAGATGAACGGGACGAAACCTCGAGTAAAATAATATGTTTCGCTAATGCTTGACAAGGTGGAGTCGCTGGTGTATACTTGAACCATAAAGTGGCATAAAGTGGTGCAAAATGGAGGATTGCATAGGTCATGTTTTACGGTGAATATGAACATACTATAGATAAAAAGGGGCGGCTTATCATACCCTCCAAGTTCAGGGAGGCGTTTAAAGAGTACGATATAGAGAAATTCTTTATAACGCGCGGCCTCGATAAATGTCTTTTTATGTTCACGGAGAATGAGTGGAAGACTCAGGAGTCAAAATTCAAATCGATATCATTTACAAAGTCAGAAGCGAGAAAATTTAACCGTATGTATTTTGCGGGTGCGTCACAAATAGAGTGCGATAAGCAGGGAAGGATCCTCATACCGAAGTACCTGAAAGATTATGCCGTGATAAAAAGGGATGTGATGATCATCGGCGTCTCTAACAGGATAGAAATATGGTCTCAAGAGGCCTGGAAATCATATTACGATAATTCCAAGGAGTCCTTCGAAGATATCGCGGAAAAACTTATGACGGAAGAAGGAGGGCAGTAGTATGCCGAATAGATGCGTCAGACAGGTGAAGAGGGACAGAAATTATCAGGTAAATATAGACACGGTAATCGAGAGATTTAAGAAGGTCAGGGCGTTGAATTGTAATCCTGCCGACGTAGGACTGGATTGTTACATATGGAACACGTTCTTTGCCAATTCCAGATCCAACGCTATATCGAGATTTTTGTAAGATACCGGAGAATACCCGAAGAGTGCACCTGCCGGTAATGCTTGACGAAGTCATAAGCTCTTTAAACCTAAGGCCGGGCTATACAGTGTTGGACGCCACTGTAGGTGGCGGCGGCCATGCGATTGAAATCATAAAAAAGATCTGTCCCGGCGGCAGACTTATCGGCATAGATGCCGACGTAGCTGCTCTGGCTAGAGCCGGAGAAACCCTTCAAAGTTTCGCGGGATCCTGTAGATTGATACACGATAATTTCCGGAACCTGGACGTGATTCTGGATGCAGAAGGGGTTCAAAAGCTGGACGCGTGCCTGTTGGACGTAGGCATATCCTCGTTTCAAATAAATGACGGGGACCGGGGTTTCAGTTTTCAACATGATGCGAAACTGGATATGAGGATGGATCTCGGGTTGGAAAGATCAGCCTGGGATGTCGTGAACCGTTACAAGGAAGAGGACCTTGCTGAGCTTATAAGAAATTACGGCGAGGAGCGTTTCGCCAGGCGCGTGGCGCGTTATATAGTCAATGAGCGCCGCGAAAAAACGATAGATACGACCGAACAATTAAGGCTGCTTATTCACAAGGCGCTAAGGCTCAGGCGGGGCAGGATAGACCCCGCTACCAGGACTTTTCAGGCCATAAGGATCGAGGTCAATGATGAGCTGCGAGCGCTTGAAGAGGGATTGAAGAAAGCCGTAGAGCATCTGGCGCCATGCCGCAGGATTGTGGTTTTATCGTTTCATTCTTTGGAAGACAGGATAGTTAAAAATACTTTTAAGGCATACGCGGCTCGAGGGGACCTGAAGATAATTACCAAAAAACCGCAAGTTGCTTCCGATCGCGAGAGAGTCAGTAATCCGCGTTCAAGGAGCGCAAAGTTAAGGGTGGCGGAGAGGATATAGGCAACATGAGAGCATTCAGGGTATCGATCATTATAGTAAGCGCAACGGCTGTGGCGTTATTATACGTACACCAGCAGGTCGAACTCGTTAAGCTAAGCTACTCGATAGAGATCAAGGAAAAGGCCCTCAAGGATGTTCTTGACCACAATGAGGGGCTGGGATATAATATCGATAATTTAGAAGCTCCCAATCGATTGGAAGAGGCTCTTCTCGCAAAGAAAGTGGAGATCGCGTTTCCGAAGAGGGGGCATGTCGTAAGGCTGGCCAGCTCAAAGCATAAGAGAAGCGATGGCCGTCCTTATATACTGAAGGTCGCTAAGAGATACGACATATTTGCGTTTTTCGACTTCCTAACACCGAAAGCGGAAGCCCAGGTTAATCAATAATAAGCTTCGGTTGGCATTCAGTTTAAGGATTCTTTTAATTCGTGCATAGTGGAATCTTCAGGGCGCGGCAGTTAGCCATCTTTCTTTTTTTTCTCCTATCATTAACCCTTCTGTTAGTGCGGCTCTTCTATCTTCAAGGCATCCAGCGCAATTTTTACTACAAAATAGCGAATGAACAGCATGTGGTCTCTACCGAGATACAGCCGCGGCGTGGAACTATCTTCGATCGTAATATGCAGATCCTGGCCCAAAACATCAACACAGATTCCGTATTCGCGAATGCCCGTATCATAAAAGACAAAGAGGCATGCGCCAAGGCTGTAGCCGCAGCATTGAAACTCGATGAAAAATTTGTCCTTGAAAGGATCTCCCGCGATAAAGGTTTCGTCTGGATAAAGAGAAAAATAACTTCGCAGGAATCGGCAGAGATAAAAAAACTTAAGATAAAAGGTATCGAGCTGATCGAAGAATCTAAAAGAGTATATCCTAACAAGTCTCTCGCCTGTCATCTTCTGGGCGCGGTTAATATCGATAATAACGGGCTCGAAGGCGTAGAATATAATTATAACAATTACCTCAAAGGCCAGAGCGGATGGCTCATCTCCACCCAGGACGCTAAAAGGAAGCTTCTCGCGTTGTACGATTATGAGTTTATCCCTCCGAAGAATGGCATGAATATAGTGCTTACGATCGATGAGGTGATACAATCTATCGCCGAACGCGAGCTCCGTAAAGCATATGAAAAGCACAATGCCATGGCAGCGTCGATAGTAGTGATGGATCCGCGGACGGGCGCCATCCTGGCGCTTGCAAATCTTCCTAATTTCGACCTGAACGATCTGAATAGCAGGCAGCAGAACTCGATAAGAAACAGGGCTATAAACGATTTCTTTGAGCCCGGTAGTATCTTTAAAGTCGTGACCGCCAGTGGATTACTGGAAGAAGGATTGGTGAAACTGACCGATAAGTTCTTTTGCGAGAACGGCGAATGGAAGCTGGGCAGTAAAGTGCTGCATGACGTCCATCCGTACGGAATACTGACTTTTAAGGATATCATCGTAAAATCATCCAACATAGGCACTGTCAAAGCGGCCAGGCTTTTGGGGCCGAATAAGATGTACAAGTACATTAAGGCCTTCGGGTTTCTGGGCCGCACAGGCATCGATCTTCCCGGTGAAGTTACAGGGATGAATCGGCCGCCGGAAAAATGGTCTAAGGTCAGCATGAACGCGATACCCATGGGCCAGGAAGTCACTGTCACCGCTATGCAGCTAGTCACAGCCATATCGGTGATAGCCAATAACGGTTTCTATGTAAGGCCGAGGTTGGTTAAGGATATCGTTAATGAAAACGGCGAGGTGATAAAGGAATTTCCTCCGGTGCTGATCAGGAAGGTGCTAACGCCCAAAACATCCGTATATATGCGTTACATATTGAACAGTGTTGTCGAATCCGGCACGGGGAAGAAAGCGAGGGTAGAGGAATTCAGGGTAGGCGGGAAGACCGGCACTGCCCAAAAGATAGAGGGCGGCACGTATTCACACAGCAAATTTATCGCCTCATTTATAGGATTTGCGCCTTACGATAACCCCCTCCTTGCGATAGCGGTCTCGGTCGATGAGCCGCATCCCGTGTATTATGGAGGAGATGTAGCCGCCCCTGTATTTAAAGGTGTCGTGGAAGAGACGCTTAAGTATCTGAATATAAAAGGACTTCAAGTAAATTAACTATGGAT
Source organism: Candidatus Omnitrophota bacterium (assembly GCA_018823705.1). Classification (GTDB taxonomy): domain Bacteria; phylum Omnitrophota; class Gorgyraeia; order 2-01-FULL-45-10; family 2-01-FULL-45-10; genus CAIMPC01. Next base: position 10,305 of record JAHJHP010000077.1, read on the forward strand.
ATCAGAAAAGTTCTTAAGGATGTGCGGGTGAGGGCCGGCGAAAATATCCGGAATGTCGATATAGATAGAATCACGGACGATTCGCGCAAGGTCCTGCCCGGAGATCTATTTGTAGCCCTAAAAGGCCATTCCCTGGATGCTTCGAAATTTGTGGACTTGGCGCTGGATGCGGGCGCAAGGGCCATCGTAACCGATAAAGAATTCGATTCACGGCCCGGTATCTCCAAGATACTGGTTGATGATACGCGCCTGGCGCTTGGCGCGATAGCGTCCAATTTTTACGGCCATCCTTCGCGTAGGCTTAAAGTCGTGGGAATAACAGGGACAAACGGCAAGACCACGGTAAGTTACCTCATCGAAAGCATCATTAAGGCTTCCGGTTGCGACGCAGGTGTTATAGGTACGATAAATTACAGGTTAAATGGCAAGACGCTACCGGCAATAAATACGACGCCGGGCGCCCTGGCGCTCCAGGAGATGCTCCGAGAGATGGTAAGCTCAAATACCGGTTATGCGGTAATCGAGGTATCCAGTCATTCCCTGGACCAGGGAAGGGTCGATAATGTCCTGTTCGATGTCGGCGTCTTCACCAATTTAACAAGCGACCATCTCGATTACCACAAGACGATGGCGAATTATTTTAAGGCGAAGAAGAGGCTCTTTGAAAAATTGAAAGCCGAGGGTTCGGCTGTGCTTAATTTAGACGATAGTAAAGCGGCGTCCCTTAAAAAATCTATAAAAAACCGGGTGATAACTTACGGCACTAAAGGTAGGTGCGATGTCGGCGCGATAGATATCGTGTTATCGATGGCTGGCACAAGATTTATCGCGCGCACCCCTGACGCGAAGTTCAATATACGGACCAGGCTCATAGGTATTCATAACGTATCTAATATACTGGCCGCTGTGAGCGTAGCGATCGCCCTTAAGATACCGGAAGAAGCCATAGTAAAAGGTATCGCGTCCATGGAGAGAGTGCCTGGCAGGCTGGAAGCTGTGGATGCGGGGCAGCAGTTCAAGGTATTTGTGGACTTCGCTCACACAGAGGACGCGCTATTTAATGTGCTCGGCCTTCTGAGAGATGTTGTGAAACGCCGCATAGTCACCGTATTCGGCTGCGGCGGAAACAGGGACAGGACGAAGAGGCCGTTGATGGGTAAAATCGCATGTAAATATTCGGATTATGTGATAGTGACATCGGATAACCCCCGCTTTGAAGACCCCGGAGCTATAATACGGGAGATAGAGAGCGGCATTAAAGGTAAGTTCTCAAATTACGATATAATCCCCGATCGAAAAGAAGCTATAGCTAAAGCTTTGGCTTCAGCGGCGAAAGACGATATAATAGTGATAGCGGGCAAAGGCCACGAGAGCTGTCAGATAATCAAAGACGAGATTATTCCGTTTGACGACCGGAAGGTTGCTCTCTCAATATTGAAAAAATTATGAAGATAAGCGAGATACTGAAGATAACTGGCGGGAAGTTGTTGACCGGCGCGCGCGGCGTCGACATTGACTTGTCAAAAGTCTCGACCGATTCCAGGGACATAAAGAGAGGGGAATTTTTTATAGGCGTAAGAGGCCCAAATTACTGCGGAAGCCTATTTGCAAAAGACGCGCTTAAGAAAGGCGCGATCGGCGCTATAGTGGAGCCGAGAGACCATTCCATCGAATGCGCTGGTAAGATATTGATCAGAGTTAAGGATGCGCTGAAAGCTATGCAGGATATAGCAGCCGCGCACAGGGCGAAGTTCGGGATCCCTGTAATATGCGTCACCGGGAGTAACGGCAAGACGACGGTGAAAGAGATGATAGCGGATGTGCTATCGTCCAAATACAGAGTTTTAAAGAATGAAGGAACTAAGAATAATCATATAGGTGTTCCGCAGACTCTTCTAAAGTTAAAGAGCGGCCATCAGATATGTGTGCTTGAGCTTGGCGCGAACCACGGCGGAGAGATCAAAACGTTATCCCGCATCGCACGGCCCACGGTCGCTGTAATTACGAATATAGGCCCGTCGCATCTTGAGTATTTTGTAGATCTGGCCGGAGTTTGCAGGGAGAAGACGTGTATCCTGGACGCCCTTAAGGCCGGCGAGGCCGCATTAATAAACGGAGATGATCCGATGCTGACTAGGGTAAGGCCCGGCAGGTTCAAATTATTGCGGTACGGATTCGATAGCTGCAATGATTTCAGGGCATCGGATGTCTCGACCGCAGGTTTCAGCCTGAAGTTCACCGTTAATGGCGCGGAAGAGTATTCTCTCAATCTGCTTGGCGCACACAATATCCATAATTCTCTCGCGGCGATAGCTGTGGCGCGTCGATTCAATGTAAATGCGCGCTCCACAAGAAAAGCCCTGCTGAATTTTAAGCCTGCATACATGAGGCTTGACCATTTAAAATTGAAAGGCATCTCTTTTATCAACGACTCTTATAATTCAAATCCCGCATCGATGGGGGCTGCACTCGAAGCGATAAGCGCATACCCGGCGCGGGCTAAGTGGATAGTGAGCGGTGATATGCTGGAGCTCGGAAGAGGAGCGGCGCATCTTCACCATATCGCCGGAGAGCATATTGCGGGCTCTGCCGTGACCGGGCTATTGACATTCGGCAAGCTTTCCAGGCATACGTTATCCGGGGCGTCCGCGCGAGGCATGGAAAGGAAGAACCTGTGGCATTGCGCTACGCATGACGAGATAGCCGATACGCTTAAGAGAATCGCCCGCTCCGGTGACATAGTGCTGATCAAGGGGTCCCGCGCGATGAAGATGGAAAAGGTCATAGAGAGAATGAAAGGTTAATATGCTTTACTACATATTTTACCCGTTGAGAGACCTGTGGTTCGGTTTTAACGTATTCAAATATATCACATTCAGGGCCGTGATGGCCGCGCTTACCGCATTTTTAATATCTATAATATTGGCGCCCATCGTCATATCCTTGCTCAAAAAATTCAATCTTGGGCAGTATATCAGAAAAGATCACGTGGAAAACCTCCATACGCTGACCAAACATAAAGAGGGCACTCCGACGATGGGAGGTATCCTGATAATACTGGCAATACTCATATCGACTTTACTCTGGGCGGATGTGCTGAATCAGTATGTTATCATGACCCTGGCGTCGTTCTTATTTTTAGGTTTTGTCGGATTCAGGGATGATTACATAAAGATAACCAATAAGACTAACGCCGGCCTGGGCCCCAGGGCGAAGCTGCTCTGCCAGGTAACGTTGGGTGTCGCGATAGCCCTTTACGTTATCTATTTTACGCCTATCCCTACGGATCTTGTGATGCCGTTTGCTAAAGACTTTATTTTAAGCATGGGTATCTTTTATATAATATTCGTCGTGCTTGTCCTGACCAGTTCAAGTAATGCGGTGAATCTGACCGACGGACTGGACGGGCTTGCGATAGGATGCACGATAATAGCGGCGCTGTCTTACGCGATATTAAGCTACGTTGCCGGTAACTTTAAATTGAGCGACTATCTGAATGTGTACTATCTTGAAGGCGCCGGCGAACTTACCATATTCTGCGCTAGCATGATAGGCGCCGGGCTTGGCTTCTTATGGTTCAACTGTCATCCCGCTTCAGTATTTATGGGTGATACGGGATCGCTGGCGCTTGGCGGCGGGCTCGGCGTAGTCGCCATATTTATAAAGAAGGAGCTGCTCTTATTTCTGGTCGGGGGAATATTTGTTATCGAGGCGCTTTCGGTTGTGCTGCAGATCGCATGGTTTAAGACGACAAGGAAGAGGCTCTTTCTTATGGCGCCGATACATCACCATTTTCAGCTGCTTGGCTGGAAAGAGTCGAAGATCACTATAAGGTTCTGGATAGTCGCGATAATCCTCGCTCTCTTCAGTCTGGCTACACTAAAGCTACAGTAATGGAGACGCGCGCAATGGAGCTGAAGGGTAAGCGGGTCACGGTCATAGGGCTTGGAAATAGCGGGGTGAATGCCGCGCTTCTTCTATCCAGGCACGGCGCGAAAGTCTTTGTTACCGACGCTGGCTCAAGCGCGGAGCTGAAGAAGACGAAAGACCTTCTCGCCGCTAAAAAAATCAACGTCGAGATCGGGATGCATTCGGAAGCGTTTGTTAAAGGAAGCGATCTCGTCGTGGTGAGTCCGGGCATCGAGGATTCATCGCAAAGTATCAGGTGGGCTCTCGAACATAAGATAAAGATAATAAGCGAGATGGAGCTCGGTTACCGCTTTTGCAAAGGCAGGATAATCGCTATAACCGGAACGAACGGCAAATCTACAGTAGCAATGCTTATCGGCGAGATACTTAAGGCAAATTTCGGCGATACGGTGGTCTGCGGCAACATGGGCAATTCGCTTTGCGGCGAGGTATCTAAGATCAGGAAAGATACCTGGGTTGTTCTCGAGGTCTCTTCCGCCCAGCTCGAGCGCATCGAAAAATTCAAACCATATATAGCCATAATACTTAACGTGACAGACGACCATATGGATCGTTATAAGAATTTCTATGAATATTTTAATCACAAATTGAAGATATTTGCCAATCAGGATGAGCGCGATCTTTTGATATTGAATTATGACGCCGAGAATCTAAGGCGGCTGAAAGGGCTTACCGGATCGAGCGTCTTATTCTATGCCAAAGACAGGCTGATCGCTAATGGCCTCGATATCGCCGCGTACATAAGGGATGAATGGATCTGCTGTATTTACGGCGAAGGCGAGAAAGAGATAGTGCATATAAACGATATCACGCTTAAGGGCGTTCATAATCTTGAGAACGTGATGGTATCGAGCCTGGTCGGTATGATCGCCGGCGTTACGGCAAGATCTATCAGAGATACCGTAAGAAAATTTACTACGCTTGAGCACAGGTTCGAAACCGTTGCCGTTATCGATGGCGTAGAATATATAGATGATTCGAAGAGCACTACCGTGGATTCCACAAAGAGGGCTCTTGAATCATGCGATAAACCCGTCATCTTAATAGCCGGAGGGAAAGATAAGCACAGTGATTATAGCGTGGTGAAGAATATAGTAGAGGATAAGGTGAGGCGCGTCGTGCTGATAGGGGAAGCGTCAGGCGTTATAAAAAAAGCATTGATCGAAAGCTCCCTCGTAGACGAGGCCGTAGACATGGATGAGGCGGTGGGCCTCGCCGGCAAGTACGCCGCCAGCGGATGGATAGTGCTGCTATCACCGATGTGCTCGAGTTTTGATATGTATAGAGATTATAAAGAGCGCGGCAATAAATTCAAAGAGGCCGTGAAGAGATTAAGCCGAAAGATTAAAGCTAGCGAAGGCCTGAAGAAATGAGAAGCGTAAGAGCATCCATATTTACAATAATCGCCGTGCTGGTGGGCGTGGGCGTTGTTATGATATATTCCGCCAGCGCTATTTACGGTTACAGTAACATGCACGACAGCCTCTATTACCTGAAGAGGCATCTCATATACCTTGCAATAGGGCTGGTTCTGATGCTGGTCGCGATGTCGGTGGATCTGAAACGCGTGAAAGTATTCGCCAAGCCGATGTTGCTGGCATCGATAATATTGCTGGTACTGGTCCTGGTCCCGCATATAAGTAAAGAGATATCGGGCGCCAAACGCTGGTTCAGGCTCGGCCCGGTCAATTTTCAGCCGTCGGAGTTTGCCAAAGTAGCGATACTTATATATATGGCGGACTTTATATCCAGGAAGAAAGAACTCGTGAAGAGCTTTATACACGGATATCTTCCCGCGATGACGGTGCTTGGCTTGACTGTGGGGCTTATACTGCTGGAACCTGATCTGGGTACGGCGGTAACGATCTCGGTCATAACAATAATGATGCTTTACGCCAGCGGGCTCAGGGTATCCTATGTTATAGCCTCGTTATTGGCCAGCCTGCCGCTGTTGTATATGCTCTTATTCAGGGTGCCTTTCAGGAGAAAACGGCTAATGATATTTTTGAATCCGTGGGCCGATAAGCGCGGCACGGGTTTTCAGATAATCCAATCGTTTATAGCGCTCGGCTCCGGCGGTTTATTCGGCGTAGGCCTGGGGCAATCCAGGCAGAAATTATTTTACCTGCCCGCATCACACACGGATTTCATATTCTCCATAATAGGGGAGGAGCTGGGATTTTTAGGAACAGCGTCGATCGTGGTGCTTTTTATGCTATTTGTGTGGGAAGGTATGAAGGTAGTTATGAGGACTTCGGGGCTATTTGAAAAAATGCTCAGTTTCGGCATAGTGTCAACGATAGCTCTTGAAGCAATAATAAATATTGGTGTGACCGCGGGGGCTCTTCCCACGAAGGGCCTGCCGCTCCCATTCATAAGTTACGGCGGTAGCGGGCTGATATTTCATTTGATGGCAGTCGGTTTACTATTGAATGCGGCAAAAGGCTGTGAGACGGTGAGATGATATGAAGAAGATCATAATAGCCGCAGGTGGTTCGGGCGGCCATATATTTCCGGCCATAGCTTTGGGGAGTTCACTGTCGGCACCGGGCAAAAATATTGAGATAATGTACATCGGGAGCGATAAAGCTCTCGACAGAAGGATCTTCGAAAAAGAGGGCGTGCGATACAAGGTGCTTTCGGACAATAAGCTTGCGTATAATATTTCCGCTCGCATGGCCGCAGTATCATTTAAATTGCTGGCCGATATATTCAGAGCGATATCGATAGTCTCTTCATATAGGCCGGACGTTGCGGTAGGATTCGGCGGATACGTATCTTTTCCGGTAATATTCGCAGCCAGGCTTTTTGGCATACCTACGATAGTGCACGAACAGAACGTTGTGCCGGGAAGGGCCAACAGGCTGCTCTTCGGCCTCGCCGAAAGAATAGCAGTCAGTTTTAAGGAGACTAAGGGCTCTATCGGCAAATATGCGGGAAAGTGCGTATTTACCGGCAATCCCGTGCGCGCCGGAATATCGGCAAGCGGCCGTGCGGCCGGCATCAAACGATTTGGGTTGGACGAGAAGAAGTTTACGATACTTGTGATAGGCGGCTCTCAGGGGGCGTCTTTTCTCAACAGGACTTTCGTTGCGGCTCTTTCCTCGATGAACTCTGAATCCAGGTCATCTATACAGGCGATCCATATAACCGGTGTCAAAGATTATGAGTGGGCGTTAAAGTCCTATGAGGAGCTTGACATAGAGCACAGGGTCTATTCGTTCGTTGATAAGATCGAAGATGTTTATGCCCCCGCCGATATCGTGATCACCAGATCCGGCGCTTCGGCTATATTTGAACTTGCGTTGCTTCAAAAACCGATGATACTCATACCGTATCCTTTTGCCATGAGCCACCAGCTGGATAACGCGCTGGTATTTTCCAGGAAAGGCGCGGCCCTGTTGGTAGAAGAGAAGGACCTGAGCGCCGGCCATCTCACCGGGCTGATACTTGGCCTGGTGCATAACCGAAGCCGGATGGAAAGCTTGAGCGATGCGGCAGGGCGGCTGGCGCAGCCGCGGGCTGCGGATAATCTGGCAGGTGAAGTGATAGCTTTAGACAGGAAATAGGATGCTAAACAAGAAGAGAAAAATACATTTTGTCGGAGTAGGCGGCATAGGGATGAGCGGTATAGCGCAGATTCTTATAGATATGGGCCATAATGTGTCGGGTTCAGACGTGGAGAGATCCCATATAACCGAGCGGTTCGAAGCCATGGGCGGTAAGATGTATGCCGGGCACAGAAGCTCAAATCTGCCTCCCGACACCGAACTCCTCGTCTATTCCTCGTCTATAAACAAAGATAACCCCGAGATCGCGGAGGCCCGGAGACGGAAAGCCGAAATAATCCACCGCGCTCGAATGCTTGGAGAGATATTTAACCGCAAAAAAGGTATCGCTGTGAGCGGCACCCATGGTAAGACCACGACTACTTCACTCATATCGGTGATGCTTGAGAATGCCGGACTGGATCCGACCGTGATAATAGGCGGTGAGGTCAGCCGGTTCAACGGTAACGCCAAATTGGGCAAAGGCCCTTATGCCGTCGCCGAGGCCGATGAGAGCGACGGTTCATTTGTGCATCTTAAACCGCTCTACGGGATCATCACTAATATGGAGATGGAGCACCTTGACCACTTCAAGAATCTTGCGCATATCCACGAGTCCTATAGGTCGTTCATCGATAATATAAAAGTCGGCGGCGCCGTATTTTATAACCGGGAGGACCTGAATACCAGGATCGCGATGAAAGGTTACCGAAAGACGAGCGAGAGTTTCGGCTTTTCCAGGAACGCCGATATCTATCCTACAGATGTCAGAATGGAAGGTTTCAATACATCTTTCAGATGCGTCTATAAACATAAGATACTGGGCACTGTAAATATAAGCATTCCGGGCAGGCATAATATACTGAACGCAATGGCAGGGATACTTGTTGGGTTAAAGCTCGGGATCGGTTTTAAAGAGATAACGCGCGCGATAAAGGATTTTGACGGCGCCAAACGCCGCTTCCAGTTGAGGGTTGACGCAGGCGGAGTGATGCTGATAGACGATTACGCTCACCATCCGACCGAGATCAAGGCGGTCCTTGATGCTTGCCGGAATTGGAAGAAGAGGAGGATCATCGCGATATTCCAGCCGCATAGATTTTCGCGCACTAAATTTCTGGCAGACGGTTTTGGCAAATGTTTCAAGGGTGTCGATAAGCTGATCCTCACAGATATCTATGCCGCGAGCGAAAAGGCCATAAAGGGAGTTTCTATAAAGAATGTTTATGATAAGGTGAAAGCAAACGGTGTCTCAGACGTTCGTATAGTAAAAAAAGAGTTTATCCCGGAATATGTGATGCGCCTTAAGAAGCCCGGCGATATCATTCTGGTGCTTGGAGCCGGAGATATAAAAGTCATCGCCGATAGATTGTCCGATATGCTCGGAGGGCCGAAGCGCCGGGGGATCTGCCGGTCGCCGGATAAGGAATTGATCGCAAAACTCAGAAATAGTGTGAAGGGCAGAATATTATCCGGCGAAAAATTATCGCGGCGCACATCATTTAAGGTAGGCGGACCGGCATCGATATGGGTCGAGCCTGCCGATATCAGGGACCTGCGATCCGCGCTCGTATTCGTGCGCGGACATAAAATACCGATGTTTGTCATAGGCAACGGATCCAATATACTGGCTTCGGATAGCGGTTTTAAAGGCATGCTTATACATCTTGGTTCAGAATTTTTCAGAAAGATAAGACTGAGCGGCGGCACAGTTACTGTCGGAGCCGGTTTTAGCCTGCCCAGGCTTGTTCGTATTGCCTGCGAAAACGGCCTGGGAGGGCTGGAGTCGCTCATCGGAATACCCGGCACTACAGGCGGAGCCATTTACATGAATGCCGGCGGTTATAAAAATCCGGCCTACAGGAATATCGGGGAGTTTGTTAAATCGCTAAAAGTCATGGACTATAGGGGTAAAGTTAAGACCCTCAATAAACGAGATATTATATTTGGTTACAGGTCTTCAAACCTTGACAGGTATATAGTGCTGGAAGCCGAGCTAAGGCTCGACAGGTCTGAAAAGGCAGGATTGTTATCAAGTTGCAATAGTTTCTTAAAGATAAAAAAGGATAAACAGGTACTCGATGAGCCGAGCGCAGGATGTATGTTCAAGAATCCTGACGGTTTCCAGTTTACGTGCGGGCAGATGATGGATATGCTTAAGCTTAAGGGTAAGAGAATCGGTGGCGCTGCGGTTTCCGGGAAGCACGCCAACTTTATAATAAACAGCGGTGATGCGACCTGCGAAGATGTGCTGGGGCTTGTCGATTATATAAAAAGCCAAGTAAAGGAAAATTACGGCATAAATCTGGAAATGGAAGTTAAATTGATATGAGAACTAAAGCGATGGGAAGGGTAGGTGTGCTGTCGGGAGGGCCCTCGAACGAACGCGAGATAAGCCTGATGAGCGGCAGGGCAGTGTATGCGAGCCTTATCAAGGAAGGCGTCGACGCCTTCCTTATTGATGTGGGCGACGATATTTACGATATACTGAAAAAGACGAAGATCGACACGGCATTTATAGCTCTTCACGGAAGATTCGGCGAGGACGGCACAGTCCAAAAGATTTTGGAGGATATGAAGATACCTTATACAGGCTCCGGCCCCAAAGCGTCAAAGGCCGCACTGGATAAGGCCCTGACAAAAGCTATACTGGAACGTTCCGGTATCCCTGTACCGCGTTATATAATCTTTAAAAAAGACGATTTCAGGATAGAGGACTGCCATGATCTGGGTTTTCCGGTAGTGGTGAAGCCGCATCTTGAGGGCTCCAGCATAGGCCTTTCCGTAGCTAAGGCCAAGGACGAGCTTCCTGATGCGATAGATAAAGCATTTCAATACGGTGAGCTGGCGCTCGTAGAAGAACATGTCGCGGGGCGGGAGATTACCGTCGGGATTCTGGATGACGAACCTCTTCCGGTCATAGAGATCGTCACAAGAGGCAACCTTTACGATTACGAGGCAAAGTATGCGGACTCTGAGACCAGATATCTCGTTCCGGCTCCGATTGATGAAGAGACGGCCATGGAGGCACAGTCGCTGGGGAAGAGATCGCACCTGGCTCTTGGGTGCAGATGTTTTTCGCGCATCGATATGATGATGGACTCATCATCCAAGATCTTTGTCCTGGAGGCTAATACGATACCGGGCATGACCGAGAGAAGCCTTCTGCCGAAAGCGGCGCAGGCAATTGGCTTGAGTTTTGGCAATTTATGTATTAGACTGATCGAGAACGCTTTAAAAGGATAGGTAGATGACATGCGAAGACTGAAAAGAATAAAGAGGCCGAAAACATCCAGGGCGGGGGCCGGGATAAAGGATTTTATAGTATCGAAAGCGACCACGGTCGTTGTGGTATTCGTTTTCCTGATATTCGCGGCCATACTTTTCAAGGCATTTCTTCACGAGTCAGGCTATTTCAAACTGCGCGCGGTGGATGTGAAAGCTTCGTTCCTGGACGCGCGCGCGGCATCATCCATAAGCAACCGTATATTGAACACTTATAGGTCAAGGAACATATTCAGCGTAAATTTGAAACATATCGCTCAATATATCCAGAACAGCTACGGAGACGTGCGGGATGTTGCCGTCCGTATGTCTCTTCCCGATAAATTGATAGTGAGCCTTAAGTTAAGGCGGCCGGTGGCGCTTGTAAAGAGCGGGAAATATTATCCTGTTGATGAGGATGGAGTGGTGCTTCCGGTAGGCAGCCGCGTGAACGCGCTTGATGACCTGCCGATCATCAACGGACTCGACATAAGAACGGTAAATGCGCGTCATACAAACAGGAATTTGAAGCTTGCGCTTAAGCTATTGGAAGAGATACGGCTGACGCGGTCATTATCGTCTCTCGGAGTGACCGCGATAAATGTGTACGATCCCAGGAATATGTCGTTCAATCTTAAGAACGGCGTAGAGATCAGGGTTGGAGAAGAGAAGTTCAGGGAGAGGCTTGATCTTCTCAGTAAAGCTCTCAGAGATCCGAGGCTTGCCATGGATAACATTACCTATATAGATGTCCGTTTTAAGGATATCATCGTAGGGCCCAAATAATGGTAATAAAACCGGAGGCATGGCGCAGGTGAAGAAGCCAATCACAGTAACGGGCCTGGATATAGGGTCGTCAAAGATAGCGGCAGTAGTCGCGCGGGTAGACGATGATGGTAGCATAAGTATAGCGGCGCGCGCGACCGGCGAAGCCTGCGGCGTAGCCAGAGGCATGCTTATAGACCTCAATGATTCGATAGATTCTGTGTCCAAGGTCCTGGCGAAGCTCAGCAGCAGTTGTGCTGATAAGCCGGGTGAAATATATGTCAATATCAGCGCGAAGGACGTTAAGGGGGCGAGATCCATCGGGATGGTCCCTATTTCACTCAGGGGCAGAGAGATAGCACGGCCCGACATCGAAAATAGCGTTAATGCCGCCAGCACCATACATCTTCCTTTTGACAGAGAGATAATACATAAGATAGTCCACTCTTTTTCCATAGATGATCAGCCATGGATAAAGAATCCGCTCGGACTGTATGCCTCCCGGCTGGCTTGCCAGGCGTATGTCATAACCGCGAATGTAAATCATATACAGAGTATCTGTAAGTGCGTGAATGACGCGGGCTACGATGTGAAAGATGTCGTGTTTACGGGAATAGCAAACGGGACCGTGCTGATCGATAAGGAAGCCAGGGAGTCAGGGGCCGTGCTGATCGATATGGGTAATTCTCTTACGGAAGTCTCGGTATTTCTGGGAGGGACGCTGGATAGCTTCAATATAGCCGGATTCGGAAGCCGTGACGCCGGAGATGACTTTCGCTCTAAGCCCCGGTTCAATGATATCATATCCGGGATAGTTGCGTCTATTCAGGATCTTAAGGCTAAGGGCTCAAAAGTCCCGTCAGTGATCCTCACCGGAGGGTTTGCGCTGGCAGACGGCATGATAGAATTTCTGGAGGAGAGGCTGTCCCATCCGGTTAAGATGGGCGCGCTTCGCGGAGTGCGGGGTGACATCTCCGGGCTCGACAGCGTTCGTCTCGCAACGGCTATAGGGCTTTCGAAATATGCTCATGAGAAGAGGCTCTCCTCGCATCGCAGCGCCGCTAACCGTATACATACAAAAGTTGTAGAATTATTTAACAATTACTTTTAACTTATCCACGATGGGGTCCTTTCGAATGGATATAGAGATCGGCTACAGGCAATGGATCGTTCCGGAGCCTATAGCCGTTTTTTTATTAGTCCACGGGCTTGGCGCTAACAATGAAAGATGGGAGGCGATGGCCGATTTCTTCGCCGATAAGCGCATATCATCTTATGCCATCTACTGCCCGAATCCTGAGGATTATAACGGCAATATCCTGCGCCTCCGGGAGACGATCGTTAAAAATAATCCGGCAAAGAAGATATTTCTGATAGGTGAAAGCCTTGGCGCGATCATCTCTTTTTTGCTTGTCTCCCGGCACCCGGCGCTGTTTGACGGCCTCGTCTGTTTGTCGCCTGCTTTCAGCAGTAAGCTGAAACTTCCCCCTGCGGACTATCTTAAGATCTTGATGTCGCTTATTTACGACCCAAAAAGAGAGTTCAACCTGCCGTTCGATTCTACTATGTGCACGCGCGATATAGCATACCGGACTAAGATGGAGGCCGACCAGCGCGAAAGCCGTCGGGCTTCATCGCGATCGATTGCAGGAGTATTTCTATATCAGATCTTAGCATCGTTTTCCGCAAAGGTAATGACACCCCCGGTTCTTTTCCTTCTCGCGGGGGACGATAAGATAGCGGATTCCGCGCGGAGCGCTGTGATATTTAAGCGCCTTAGGGCAAAAGATAAGACGCTTATAGAATACTCATCTATGTATCACTCGCTCTCTGTAGAGCTCGGGAAAGAACAAGTATTCGATGATCTTATGAAATGGACAGAGAAGAGGATATGAAGGGAACTTTTCGCTATTGACCGATTGTCTAAGATAGTAAGAGCTGCTTATGCCTGAAATTTCAAACGAACTTATAATGAGAGCAGCCAAGGGCGATGTTGACGCTTTTGAAGAGATATATAAGGCGACGAGCAGATTTGTATATAATGTAGCGCTTCGCACAACCAATAATCGGGATAACGCCAGCGAAGTGACGCAGGACGTTTTCCTGAAGGTTTACAACAGCCTTCGGAATTTCGCGTTCCGGTCATCTTTTAAGACCTGGGTCTACCGTATCGCGGTCAACACCGCGATCAACCATTGTAAGGCGAGATCAAGGCATGAACGCGGCAGGATAGAATACGATCCGGCGGTGCATGATACGGAAGTCTCTGGCAGCGCGAGATCGGGACTTGACGAAGCAGAGTCCGAGAGGAGGATGGCGCATCTATTGGGCCTGCTCGATCCGGATCAGCGGGCCTGTATCGTCCTGAGGGAGATTGAGGGACTCGATTATCGGTCCATAGCGGATACTCTCGGTATAAATATAAACACGGTTCGTTCCAGGCTGAAGAGGGCGCGCGAGAGGCTTATGAAAGCACCCGGAAAGGAATGGCGGCCATGAAATGCGATCAGGCGCGTGAATTGATTCTGACTGATTATATGGATTCAGAACCGGGCTGCGGCCTCCGGCACGAAGTGGATGAACATTTGCGCCAATGCGTATCGTGCTGTGAGTTTCGTGAAGTCGCGCGCGAAAAGATTATCGGTCAGTTCGCCTCGGCAAGAGTTGAAGATCCGCCGGAATTTGTATGGAGAGGCATAAGAGAGAAGATCATGTCGAAGGCCGGCGTTAGCCACGGAATATTAGCGAACTCCGCGGCCGCTATACGGCTGGCATTCTCGTCGCTACTGAGTATTCCCAGGCCGGTTGCAGTATTGGTTGCGGGGGTTATGATCGCCATTCTTCTCCTTTCGGCAGCTCCGGGCATGCGAAGACGTGCCCTGTATGGGTATCTCAACGAACAGATCACTTTTATAGCCAATCTTGATGACGGCGAGGCAGACGGATCCGATATATTCGACACGGATATACAGATCGGCGCGGATAATTTTCTGTGACGGGAACTTTTTATGCACCCCGGTATGTCTAATGTGGTAAAGGAGGGTGATTGATATGAAGACGAATGTCAGTAGGTATTTGGCAGCGGTAGTGGTTGCGGCAATGGTCTTTTTGCAAGCCGGAGCATGTGCCGGTGAAACCGAAAATACCGGACAGAAAGTGGGCTATAAGGAGGCACGCATTAAAAAGATGTCCAAAGATCTCCAGCTTACGCCTCAGCAGGAAGAGGCCCTTACCAGGGATCGCGAGGAATTTACTTCAAGGTCGAAAGGCCTCAAGGAGAGTATCCGGTCCGCCAGGACAGGCTTGAAAGAGGAGCTTGAAAAACCTGCGCCGGACAAGGTTAAAGTGGATAGTCTTGTGGCTGAGATCAAAGATATGATGGGCCGGCAGATGCAGAACAGAGTAGATAAAATCATGAATATGAAGAAGATACTGACTCCGGAGCAGCTAAATAAGATGAAGGAGTCCATGAAGGCTAATAAGGATATGAAGCGCGACAAGCACAGTAAGCGCGACAAGTTCAAAAAACACAATAAGTCCGATAAGGGCGGATATAAAGACAATAACGATTGCATGATGTAAGCATAGTTTCTAACCAGGTTAGAATGAGGGCTTTCTAACCTGGTTAGATTTTTTTGTCTTGACAGGTGAACGAACGTTCACTATAATACCTTTTGCTATGGATAAGGTTAAAGTCAGCGCGTATTTGAGAAGACTGGAATCTTTTTACTCGAAAGCGGATAGAATGCCATCCTACTCCGAGATGCTGCAAATATTCGGACTTAAAAGCAAGAACGCAGTTTATAAACGTGTCGCTCGGCTCGTAAGGGAGGGCCTGGTGCGCAAAGACCGCACAGGGCGCCTTATACCGCTCGCGCGAATCAATAAGCCGGTCAGACTCCTCGGCCTCATACAGGCAGGTTTTCCGAGCCCCGCGGAGGAAGAGGCTGCCGATCTCATTTCCATAGATGAATACCTTATATCAAATCCTCAGGCCACATACCTTCTGAAGGTGGATGGTGATTCGATGATCGATGCCGGGATACATCCCGGAGATCTCGTTCTTGTGCAAAGAGACCTGGAAGCGCGCCATGGCGATATAGTTGTGGCTTCAGTAGATAGGGAGTGGACGCTAAAGTATTTCGAGAGAGATGGAGGCAAAGTCGTATTAAGGGCGGCCAACTCTAAATATACCCTTATCAAACCAAGCCAGGAACTCCTCATAGCAGGCGTTGTCATAGCGAATGTCCGCAAATACAAATAATCCGGATGATTTTATCGCGTTAAGTGCGTATCCGCAGGCGATAATACATGTCGACTGCGATGCGTTCTTCACCTCTTGCGAGGCCTCGCGGGATCCGTCGCTTAAAGGAAGGCCTGTCGTGACAGGCAAGGAGCGCGGTATCGTCTCGTGTCCCAGTTATGAGGCGAAGGCGCAGGGCGTAAAACGCGGTATGCGCCTTGGAGAGGCAAAGAAGCTATGCGCCGGCCTGGCCATACTTTCCAGCGACTATGAACTCTATTCGATATACTCCGCCAGAATCTTTACCATATTGCGACGTTTCACGCCGCAGGTCGAGGAATATTCGATAGATGAGGCATTCTGTGATCTGGCGGGTTTGAGACGCTTCTACCGCTCGTCTTATTCCGATATAGCCCTCAAGATAAAGGAGTCCGTCCGAAAAGAGCTGGACATAACGGTTTCGATAGGCCTGAGCCTTACCAAAATGCTGGCGAAGATATGCTCCAAAGAGAATAAGCCCGACGGTCTTACGGCAGTGCCGGGATACAGACTGCGCGAGTTCCTGAAAGATAAGCCGCTTGAGCGGGTTTGCGGATTCGGGCCGAATACAACGGCGCTCCTTAATAAGTGCGGTATACGCACGATCCTTGATTATGTGAGCAAACCGCTTTCGTTTGTAGATAAGCTCCTGGGCAAGATAGGCAGGGAGCTATGGCACGAACTACGCGGCGATTCGGTATATAAAGTTTCCGGCGAAGGGAACTCTAAACAGCTTTCGATATCCAAGACGAAGACGTTTGTGCCTGTATCCGAGGATCCGGAAGTTGTGAAAGGAGAGCTTCTGCGTAATATGGAGTCTGCCTTTATCAAGCTGCGGCGCCACCGCTTAAGCGCGCGCTCGCTTGCGATAATCTTGAGAAGAGAAGATTTCAACCACACAGGCCTTGAAGCCGATCTTACCCGGCATTCATCCTCGACTCTCGAATTCACCGGGATATGCGCGGAACTCTTCCGTCGGATATTCGAGAAAGGAACCCGTTACAGGGCGACCGGCGTTATACTTTCGGATATTATATATGAGAAGGACGAAGAGAGAGGCCTATTCGATAATCGGGCCGAAATAGAGAAGACCCGCGTTCTCGGCCATTTGATAGATGAGATCAATGCTTCGTACGGCAAGCATACCATACATATAGCCTCGACCGGGCGCGTATTAAATAAGGAAGAGCATCCGCGTAATGATCTTGCCTGGCGGAAGACCGCGCTTCTGAGAGGCGAGACGTTTCGTCGACGCATAGGCATACCGCTGCTAAAGTTGAAGTATAAAAAAGTCAGATTATTACTATTGTTAATGTTAATCAATGGTGGTATACTATAGTTGAAGCAGAATTTTTTTTAAGGTTATGATAAAAACATTTACAAAGTGTTTAAAGGTGGTGTTTGAGATGTCAACATTAAGACGCCTGACAAGGACGGTCGTAGTTCTCACGTTGGTGATGGACTTTTTTATATTCGGTACTCTCGCCGAGACTATGTCGTCTTACTCCGGACAGTATGCGGTCGATCTTGAACAAAAACAGATACTGCTGGAATCGATCAGGGAAGACGTTTGCAAAGTAGAGAATAAATTTCAGGAAAATATAGGCAACTCCAATGTGTTTGATAAGGAAAAGACCGGGCGCCTGAGGACAGGGGATATTGATCTTGCCAGGATTATGCCTCAAACGGAAAAGATTAATATAGCATTTGTATGCATGAACGGCACTCTTTCGCCGCAGCGCGAAAGGGATCATATCCTCCAGGGTAAAGCCAACCCAATCGAGTATAACTCCGCAAAATCGGAAGATTAAAAGCTTATTAAAAGCCGCTGGATTACAGCTTATCGGATATTGCAGTATTCTCTTTTATGCCTAACTGTGACGCGTCTATCAAGGCAGAGATGTTCTTCTTTTCCGTATTCAATATTTCGATTATCGAAGCATCTTTGGTTTGCGTGAGAGCCTCATCCATATACTTTATATCGTATGCACAGTAATTTGATAAGAACTTCAGCCATCCTATCAGGACTCCCAGGGTTTCTTTATTCAGCCCGGTCCCGGAGGTGAGAGCTATTTTTGTCATTTTCAAATACGATTCGATCGTTGCCAGGGAATAATTGTTAATTTCAAATACCCTCTCCATGGTTCTTATATCGCGGGTTTGAGCTTTACGGGTAAGTTCCGGAAGCGTGCTTCCCATCTTGGCCATTGAGGCCCTAACGGCATCGAGCTTACGTATATGTTCCTGGCAGTGAGAATAGCCCGGCCACGAAAGCGACAATATCGCCGCGATGAATAGGCATGGCAACGTATATTTGTGATATACCATTGTAGAGAAGTATAGCATACTTTTCATAAAATTCAAATAGCGGCGCATAACTTAATTAGTTTTTTTATACAGCATAAACTATTCACACGCATCGTAAATATGATATAATACACATATAACAGTGTGATCATCTCATTGCGGAGGAGTTGTTATGGAGGATATGGGCCTCAACAGAAGAAGATATCCCAGGTATGATACCGAGATGGAGGTATACTTCAAGGTCAGGTACGATACACACATCAGAGTTGAGTTCCAGGTTATAGAGAGCCACCATGAAGGTAGCATCAAGCCTAAATACTTCGGGCTATGTAATAATGTCAGCGCGGAGGGCCTGCTCATCGTCTCCAAGAAAATACTTACAAGGGACGATATTTTATTGCTCGAAGTGTATGATCCGATAATAAAGAATCCCATCAAGATGGAAGGCCAGGTACGGTGGTGTGAAAAATGCCCCGGATCGAGCAAGGAACACGACCTGGCTTATACCGGAATTCAGATCACTATGGTGAACGGCAAGCCGGTCGTCGATACTCTATATTTTGACCAGAAGTACATGGTCGTATGGAGCGGTGTATTGGAATCGATATTCGGCACTTTTGCGGCGATAAAGAATAAACCAAAAAATAAATAAGAGAACGCCGTAGTTACTTGTCTCGCGCCCCGGATACGGCAGATCTTATTATCTTCTTTGTGGCCGTCTTCGGCAGTTCCTCATCAGACAACCTAAAATTTACTATCCTCTTATATGGGGCAAGATCTTTGCTCAGGCGCGCTATCTCGGATGAGATCCTACCCGTAATATCCTCTTGCGCGGAAATGTTCTCCTGCGTGAAGAGCTCGGAGTTGGGCACGATGACAGCGTAAACCTCTTCATGGCCTTTTCGAATGCCTCTCGTGGCAGTCCTGGCCATCACGCACAGTTCTTTTATATAAGGGCTTTGGCCGATGACACCCTCAACCTCTTCGGGAAAAACTTTTTTACCGCCGCCCAAAATTATCATATTCTTTATCCTGCCCGATATGTATAAAAAACCGTCTTTGTCGAAATAGCCGAGGTCGCCCGTATGAAACCATCCGTTCCGGATCACTTCGGCAGTCATTCCGGGATTTCTAAAATAGCCTTTCATGACATGGGGGCCCCGGGTTAATATCTCTCCTTCGGTATCCGCCGGCCGTTCTTTTAATATCATTACCTCGACTCCCGGCAGCGGTTTTCCAACAGAGCCGAATCTGTTATCTTTGAAAGTATTTACCGATATGACCGGAGCCGTTTCGGTGAGGCCATATCCCTGCAGTATCCTGAACCCGAGCGCGTTCATATCGATTTCGATATCTATATCGAGCGGCGCGCCTCCGCTGATAAAAGTATGCAATCTGCCGCCAAACTCTTTATGGATCGAGCGGAAGAATATCCTCCCCGCTCTTATATTAAATTTAAGCAAAAAAGCAGAGACGGATAATAGTACCTGAAAGGCGCTTCGCCTGAGGGGGGTAAGTTTCGCGACCTTTCTCATTATTCCGGAATGCATCAGCTTAAGCACCAGAGGCACCGAGATCATCGCTGTAGTCCTCGTCTCTTTCATGAGTGGCAGAAGCGTGGTCGTCTTCAGTGTGTCGCAATAAGTCACGCATGACCCGGCGTATAGGGGAGCTATGAGGCCTCCCGTGATCTCCAGCATGTGATTGAGCGGCAGTACGGAGAGGAGCCTATCTTTAGGGGTCGGGCGGATGATCTCGCTGAATTCTACAGCCTGATATAACAGGTTCTTATAGCTCAGCTCGACGCCCTTTGCCAGGCCGGTGGTGCCCGAAGTATAGACGATGATCGCGGTGTCTTCGGGGTATATAGGCCTATCCCTATCTTTTCCCCTGTGAGGCCTTAATTTACTCAATTGTATTACGTCAGTGCGCGGGCTCTTATCGAGAAGGATTATATTCTTGAGATATTTAAGGTCAGGCCTTAAGCGGTCTAGCATTTCAATAAGTCCGTCGCTTACGAATATAGCCTTTGCCTGGCTGTCGTTAAGTATGAACCGCACTTCAGCAGACGTCAATTTTACATCCAGCGGCAAAATGGCGCCGCCGCAGGATATTATACCGAAGTAAGCTGCTGCCCATTCGGGCCTGTTCTCGGAAAAAATCGCGATCCTGTCACCCTTAGCAATACCCAGATTGATAAGGACCGAGGAGATGCTGACGACGCGGCGTCCCAACTTTGTATAAGATATCTCCCTGAAGGACCCGTCTTCGTTCTTTATCCTGAGAGCCGTCTTATTGCCGTGTTTCTTGTTTATCGTCTCAAGAATATCCCTGATAGTGATATTCTTCAACACGGTCTTTACCATCGAATTGATCATGCTTCAATACCTCTCGCGCGGAGACGGATTATATTCGTTTATTCAGCCACTTCAGAAGGTCGGCAAAGACTTTTTCTCTATCGAGTTCCATGGTAAGGGAGTGACGCATTTCCGGATATTCGATCATCTCTTTATGTTTAAACTTCATTCCTTTAAAAATCTTTCTGCTCGCTCCGGAATTGACGAACGTATCGCTTCCGGCAAGCAAAAAGAGAGTATCGGTCTTGACTTTATGTTTCAGCATATTGCTCGAGAGCTGGCCCAGCAGTATGCTCTCGAGCAGTTTGGGTGTCGCTAATCTATGCTCAAGCTTGTCGTTGTCGATGATCTTTTTGCATTCCGGATCGCGCGTGCACATATCGCTTGTAAAAGGCATTATGAATTGTTTCCTGGAATTATAAAAGCGCGCCGAGATCATTCTGACGTATTCCATGAAAGAGAACTTCAGGCCGCTGGCAAATCCGGGGGTTATGCATATCAATCCTCGGAACAATGACGGTTTTTTTATGACCGTGAGAAAACCAATCAGGCCTCCCATGCTTTCGCCGGCTATGAATACAGGCAGCTTTCTGTGTTCCCTCTTGATGATGCTGTAAAGGCGCCGCACATCCTTAATATATACATTGAGCGAATCTATATGCCCCTTTAGACCTTCCGTATTGCCGAAACCTTTTAATTCTATGGAATAGGACGAGATGTCGTGTTTCACGAGGAAGTCGGCTACGAACTCCCAGTTATTGCTATGTCCGCCGAGCCCGTGCACCAATAGCATGACCGCCCTGGGAGACGAGGATCCCCATTGCCTGTAAAGAATATTTCTCTTTTTACAATGTTTCATTTTTATCCTTTTTTTATATTATAGCATACGCGCGAAATAAAGATAATAGTTTACTTTTATATATAGATTGTGATATACTTACCCACAGGTGAAGGTGCGAACGGATGGAACGGTCGAACCTTCATCGATGCTAAAAAGGAGGTAACATGGCATATCAAGGTGGTGGCGGCGGGTTCGGTGGAGCCCCGAGAGAAATGCACAAGGCGACTTGCGCAGAGTGCAAAAAAGAGTGCGAAGTTCCTTTTAAACCTAGAGAAGACCGTCCTGTATATTGTAAGGATTGTTTTTCTAAGCGTAAGGATGCAGGCCGTTAAAAGGGGGAGATCTTATAAAGTTCTCTCTTTTCGATAAGGTGCTCATTCAAATGCCCTCTCCTTAGGGAGAGGGCATTTTCTTATTTATAAATTCAGAAATAACGGGAGGGCGTATTGGCTAGAGATAACTATTCATATCAAAGGTATCAGAGGGATCTGGCAAAGAAGAAGAAGAAGGAAGAGAAGATGCTGCGTAAACTGAATAAGAAGAAGGAACAGGATTCTCAGTCCGCGGGAGAGACCCCGAATCAGGATGGCGGCGTTAAAATGCCCGATTCTGCCGTAACGCCGGATAACGAAAACCTGTAAGAGGGGAAATGGCCTTTATGGGCAGCAATTGGAGTGATCTTAGGAAGCAGGTTCCATGGAAAGCCATGATTTTCGGATTTTTGATACCGAAAGGTATATTATTTTTAGGCGTAAGCCTGAATATGTTGTTTACGGGCGCGATATTGGCGACCTTATGGTGCCTGGCTGTATCCGCGGTAGCATATATGAAGGAACGTAAGCTCAATATATTCGCGCTCTTTGCGTTGGCGATGATCTTCCTGCGGGTGGTCGTCATTCTGGCGAGTAAGAGTCCGGCGCTCTACCTCCTTGCACAGGCCCTGGACAGCGCATTATATGGCCTGATATTCCTCGCGTCTCTATTATTTCCGCGTTCTATTATACAGTTATTAGCGGAGGCATCCGGCGCGATCATCCCGGAAGCGATCCGTAAGAGCCCTTATTATGAAAAGGCCTGGCGTATCGTCACTGGCGTTTGGGCCGGCACGTTCATCTTTCTGGCGGTGATATTGGCTGCATTGAAGATGAGCAGCTTGAAGTCGGTGGTTGTAGTCGATATGCTGGCATCATGGCCGCTCACAATCAGCCTGATAGCATTTACCGTATTGTTTCCCAAGTGGTATTGGAAGAGGACTGTAGCAGTAGCTGACATTCCCGCCTGCACGCAGGAATAAAATTGTAGGCGGGCAGGTAAACGTCAGCTACTTTGTGGATAACGTCATACAAATTATAAGACGGTCCGGTATCTTTACGATCCGGGCCGTATTTTTTATATAATGCCATCGAGAAGTTAGCTCTCTATTTGTCTAAAACTGTCCAATTCCCCCGACGTGGGCACTAGAGTAGAGACACCCCTACTATAGCGAACCCCCGATGTTTTCGCGAAGAGCCTAGTATTTCAGCTCGATAACA
>JAHJHP010000078.1 GCA_018823705.1 Candidatus Omnitrophota bacterium
GTATCTGCATTGCGGTAGCGACAATAGTTTCAAGCGTTATTTTATCAGGCGGGTTCTTGAAGGTCATGAAGTTTACACGGGAACAGATCAGCGTTACAGGTTCGGCAACAAAGGAGATAAAGAGTGATTTTATAGTATGGAAAGGCACATTTTCCAGGCGCGACGTTGCCCTTAAGACAGCATACGAGGCTTTAAGATCCGACCTTAAAAAGGTCAAGCAATACCTTGCCTCAAAAGGCGTTGACCAGAAAGAGATCATAATATCCCCGGTTATGACCATCACCCTCTACGCGAAGAACGAAAAAGGATATGATACGAACGATATCCAGGGGTACAGGGTCGGCCAGGAAGTTGAGATCCGATCCAAAGATGTTGACAAGATAGCTCAAGTCTCAAGAGAATCGACGGAGCTGATAGACCAAGGAATAGAGTTCGAATCTCCCGCTCCGGAATACTTCTATGTAAACCTCGATGAATTAAAGATCGAGATGCTTGCTAAAGCCACAGAGAATGCCAAACAGAGGGCGGAGAGTATGGTGAAAGCTACGGGAAACAAGATTGGCTTTATGAGAAACGCCAGAATGGGCGTATTTCAGATCACGCCCGTTACCTCTACGGATGTGTCAGACTGGGGTATTAATGATACGACTTCGCTTGATAAGAAGGTAATGGCGGTGGTAACGGTGAGTTTTGCGATCGAATAGGTAATGGAACACAGGACGCTGCTCTTATTTTCCGGGCTGATGCCGGGAAGATTGTGATATAATATTCACGTCCGGCGCGCCTGCGCCGGTAAAATAATAAGTGGGGTGTCCCCATATGGGTTGGCACCAGATGCGACTGTGAGATCTGACGCCTATGATCGCTATTATCTTTGCCTGCGCTTGCGTGCTATTCGTTGCGGCCTATTTAAAATACGGCCGGTTCCTTGTCCGTATATTCGAGCTGAACGATAAAAACCATGCCCCTTCCCATACGATGTACGACGGCGTCGATTATGTCCCGACCCCCGCGCCGATATTATTCGGGCATCATTTCGCGTCCATAGCCGGCGCCGGTCCGGTTATCGGCCCCATCATCGCGGGACTGGCATTTGGCTGGCTGCCCGTATGGCTGTGGATAGTCTTCGGCTCTATCTTTATCGGTGGCGTGCATGATTTCGCCAGCCTGGTGATATCTGTGCGCAACCGCGCCCGGTCCATAGCCGAGATAGTCAAAATCTACATGTCCGCGCGGGCGTACAGATTGATACTCGCTTTTATATGGCTGACGCTGGTCTATGTGCTGACCGTATTTACCGATCTTACCGCCGCGACGTTTAAGGTCGACGGCGGAGTGGCGACTTCTTCCGGATTATTCATCCTGCTCGCCGTAGCGTTCGGACTGTCGCTCCATCGCCTGAAGACTCCGCTCTTATTGACGACAGCCGTATTTGTTCCGCTGCTATTCTTCAGCGTCTGGCTTGGCCAGAAGATGCCTATCAACGCGATTCCGGCCCTTTTTGGCGATACCGCGAAGACATGGTCCGCCTTACTCATCGCGTATTGTTTTATAGCATCCGTGGCTCCGGTATGGGCGCTGCTGCAGCCGAGGGATTATCTCTCGAGCTTTTTACTGTACGGATCCATCATCGGAGGCTTTCTGGGTATACTCTTCGGCGGCCTTCCGATGAAGTATCCGGCCTTCATCGCCTGGGAATCGTCCGGCGTAGGGCCGATCTTCCCGCTGCTATTTGTCACCGTGGCGTGCGGCGCCATCAGCGGCTTCCATTCGATAGTAGCGAGCGGAACATCATCCAAACAGATCAAAAAAGAGACGAGCGCCCTTCCGATAGGTTACGGAACGATGCTGGTGGAAGGGCTGATAGCTGTGATAGCGCTCGTCACCGTAATGATGATCGACCCCGGCGACCCTTTGGCCGCAAAAGTGCCGTTGGCCATATACGGCTCCGGCATGGCAAGATTCTTCTCACTCTTTGGCATACCTGAAAAATACGGTTATTCGTTCGGAATCCTCGCGCTTACGACATTTATCCTGACCTCTCTCGATACAGCCACAAGGCTGGCACGGTATATACTGCAGGAATTCTTCGATATGGAAGGCAAGAAAACCAGGTACCTGGCTACGGCCGTAACTCTGTTTCTTCCGGCAGTATTTGTCCTGATCACGCTTAGAGACTCAAGCGGCGCCGTAGTCCCCGCCTGGAAAGTCATCTGGCCCGTCTTCGGCGCCACGAACCAGCTCCTGGCAGGTCTGGCGCTCATGGTGGTGGCCGTTTGGCTCAGGAAGAAGGGCAAACCCATCTGGTTTGTGGTATTGCCAATGATATTCATGCTGGCGATGACATTATGGGCTTTATTGATAGTAATAATCGAGTATAAGTTCAGCCTGTTGGGGTTCATAGGCCTCATCCTGCTTTTCCTGGCCGCGCTTCTCATTATTGAAGCGATGGATATATTCGAGGCCAAGCGCCATGTCAGGCGGATAGTTCGGAGACGCTCAGGGAAACGATGACGCGTGCGAGACAAGTCGTAGACTCCCGCGGTAATTATTGATATACTATCGCTATATGCGCAGACCAGCAACTTTTAAAATTACATAATGCGATCTATAAAAAAAGCCGCTCAAATCAACCTGTCTTCCTGGGCCAATGTAAATTATTTTCCCCTGGCCTTAGCCCTGGTATTCCTTTTAACGGGCTTTATCGGTATCAGCTGTCATGAAATGTGGCGGGATGAATTACAGGCATGGATGATAGCCAGAGACAACGCTTCCTTCACGAGTCTTGCGGCCACTGTTAAATACGAAGGCCACCCCATGATCTGGTACATGGGCCTTTACGCGATAACAAGATTTACCCATAATCCCTTTGCGATGCAGGTATACCATATATTGATTGCGGCCGCAGCGATATGGCTCTTTGCCAGGTTCTCGCCGTTTACTAAATTACAGAAGGTCCTTTTTGCATTCGGGTTTTTTCCCTTTTATGAATATGCTATAAAGAGCAGAGGGTATGCGATGGGGATACTTCTCTTGTTTCTCTTTTGCGTATTGTATAAAAATCGTTCAAAACAGTATGTGCTGATTTCTTGTATTCTATTTTTACTTTGTCAAACGAGCGCTTTAGGCCTGCTTATAGCTATTTCTCTCCAGGCAATGCTTATTTATGAGATCCTTTCCGATAGAGCTGTAAGGCAAAATATTAACAAAATAGCGGTTGCGGTGATGCTGATAATATTCTGCGTGGGAGTAGCCGCGTCCTTATGGCAAATGATGCCGCCAGGCGATAGCAGTTTTGCCGCTAAATGGCATCTACAATTTGACGGTCTTCGCATGGAAAGAGTTCTCAGCCTTCTCTCCAGAGCGTATCTTTGTTCGCCGTATTACTGGTGCTTTGATATGGCGTCCGGCGTACATCAGGAAGAGATGCTATTTCTTAATTTATGTTTATCCGCAGTGCTCTTTCTGTTCCTGTTCATGCTATTCCTTCGTAAGCCAAAAGTGTTATTCTTATACATATTTAGCATTGCGGTATTTGTAACATTTTTTTATGTTAAATACGCCGGATTTTCATGGCACCATGGCCATCTGTATATTTTATTGATCACGTGCTTCTGGCTGTCTGCTTGCTGCTCCGACACAGCGCCGAGGCTTGCATTTTTTGATAAATTATCCGCTATTTGCACAAGGTACAGGACTCTCTTAATTACTGTGATTTTAATTATACATTTTTATCAGGGCGTCAGGGTATATGCTAAAGATTGCTTTTATCCATTTTCCGCGGCCAGGGAAACGGCGCAGTTTATAAAAGATAATGGGCTGAAAGATATGCTGATAGCAGGAGACCTGGATTATGCCGTTTCACCTATAGCCGGATATCTGGATAAGAAAATTTACTATTTAAGAGAAGGAAGATTTGCCACGTATGTTCAATGGGACGATAGATGCCAGGAAGATTATGACGCGAAAAAGCTCCGGGGCGAGCCCGTACTGCAGAAAAGAAAGTCTTTACTGATCGTAAATGGTGATTTAAAAGCGCTGCCGGGCTATATGACAAAAGTCAAAGAATTTACGAGAGCCATGGTACCGGATGAAAAATATTACTTATACATGCTGAACTTCGAAAATTAATATTTTCCGGTCAGTGAGAATCAACCCTAACAGGTGCAATTGCTTTGCCTTACGGGTGCGTATTTTGTATAATGTAGCTTGTTTATTGACGGGGATCACTATAGTGGCAGTGATCCCGGAAGGAGCTTATCACATGCATGCCGCAATGAGAAAAGCCTATGAGTTGGAGAGGGAAGGGCTTGAATTTTATATAGGCTCAGCGATAAAAAGTAGGAACGCCCTGATTAAAAAGGCCCTCTTTTCCCTTGCCCAGGACGAGATAAGGCATATGATGAAGATAGACGAGATCTCACTGTCTTTAGATACCTCCGGGAAATGGCCCGGAGAGGAAACCGGCCTTAAAGGTTCGGATATAGAAATCGCTATAAAGGAATTCTTTGTTAAGACTGGCCGGGAGGTATTGAATGAGAGTAAGGACAACGCGGATTTAATAAAAACTGCCATGGAATTTGAAAGAAAAAGTTTTGAGCTTTACGATGATCTTGGCACAAAAGCGCAATCGAATTCCGAGAAGATATTTTATGAAGAACTGAAAAAACAGGAAGAGATGCACTTCGACGCCCTTGAGAACATCTACTACTACCTGACAAAAACCGGGGACTGGCTTAGTAGAGACGAAAGCAATGTATGGAATTGGATGAATTCATAGGCAGGGGAAAGATAAAAAGATCATGAATAATCAAAAATGCATTAATTGCGGCGAGCATAAAAAATGCCAGGAAAGCCGTATTTCGTGGATATTTTTCATCATAGGCTTGATAGCCACCATAGCCATACGTGCCGTTACGGTCCTCGTGCACATAGATCCGATCTATGGCCAAATCGCCTGGTATGTGGGAATATCCGGGTTTTTTGTATTTTTTATTTATAAATTCAAAGTAGAGCACGCCCGGTCTCAGCTTATAAAAAACAGCAAACTGGTGCATAAGATTTCACAGGGAGATAATATTGAAAAAGGCGATCGTGAACTGATAGGTTCCCTGCTCTGTGCGCTCAGCTCAAATAAGGACAAGATCAATTATCTTGTTATATTCGTGTCCTCGGCAATTGCCATTGCCATAGCTGTGTATCTAGATTTTATAAGATAAGGAGGGTTATCATGGCGGTAAATAAAGTGGGGGAGAAGTACCGATGCAACGTTTGTGGTAATGAGGTTACGGTGACAAAGGTAGGCGGCGGTGAACTCGTTTGTTGCGGCAAACCCATGGAAAAGACGGGAGGGTAGGTGAATATGGCGACCAGAAAAAATTTTACGGCCGAAGAGGCAAAGAAGACCGGCGATGGATTGGGGATCGGATGGGACAAATTCGATGTCGATCAGTTCAGAAGAGGCATGGATGTGGAGCTGGAACACGGCCTTTGTGATCCATCGACCAACGTCAGTAACGATGATCCCACGATCACCGGCAAGATCGCCCTGGCCCATTTAAACGAAATCCCCGATTATTACGACAGGCTGAAGAAGATGGAAGAAGACGCCGGAGTGGATTAGGCCTGATTTTATAGGGACGCATCCCCGGAGCTATTTTGTATCAGGTCATATTTTAAAATGCGGGGGATTGATCGATGCAGTACATATTGGCCATAGATCAGGGCACGACGGGAAGCAGGGTGATCCTGTACGATAAAAACGGGAAAAGGCGCGAAAGCGTGTATCGCGAATTTCCGCAGCATTTCCCGAAACCGGGCTGGGTGGAGCATAATCCCGATGATATATGGCAAAGCGTTAATAAGTCAATACAGGAAATCCTCCGGAAGGCGCCTAAGGCCAGGATCGCCGCGATAGGAATTACAAACCAGCGTGAAACGACGGTCGTATGGGACAGGGTTACGGGCCTGCCTGTTTACAGCGCGATCGTGTGGCAATGCAGGAGGACCGCCGCCAGGTGCGACGAACTGAAAAAGAAGAGAGGCGAGAACGATTTTTTCAGGAAAAGAACGGGATTACCGATCGACGCCTATTTTTCGGCGACAAAATTGGAATGGCTTTTAAATAATGTAAGCGGGGTATGTGCGAGAGCCAGGCGCGGCAATCTCTGTTTTGGGACGACCGATTCGTGGATCCTGTGGAAGCTGACAGGCGGAAATACGCACGCCACCGACTATACAAATGCCTCCCGCACGATGCTCTTTGATATAAACAGAAAAAAATGGGATGAGGATATATTGAAAAGGTTCAAGATACCGTACGGTATCCTTCCCGAGGTCAGGAACTCGTCCGGGATTTTCGGCAGGACTGTGAAGACGGGCAGCCTCCCCGCCGGTATTCCTATTTCCGGAATAGCCGGCGATCAACAGGCGTCGCTTTTCGGGCAGGCTTGTTTCGAGCCAGGGACCATGAAGAATACCTATGGAACGGGCTCGTTTGTCCTGCTCAATACGGGAAAGAAGATGCCGGTTACAAAGCACGGGCTCATCATCACCCTCGGCTGCGGCCCTTCATGTGAGCCGGTATATGTGCTTGAAGGGCCGGTTTTTGTTGCCGGTTCCGCGATCCAGTGGATGCGCGACAAACTTCATTTTTTGGATACTGCGCATAAATCCTGTGAGATGGCGTCCGGGCTGGACGCGAACGACGGCGTTTACTTTGTGCCTGCGCTCGTCGGGCTCGGGGCGCCTTACTGGGACCAGAATGCCCGCGGCGCCATATTTGGCCTCACGAGAGGGACGACACCCGAGCACCTGGTGAGGGCGGCCATCGAGGCCATGTGTTATCAGACAAGGGACGTCCTGGAGGCGATGCGTAAAGACTCAAAATTAAAGATCAGGAGTTTGAAGGTTGACGGCGGAGCCGCCGCAAATAATTTTCTCTGCCAGTTCCAGGCGGATATCCTCGGAGTCGACGTCATCAGGCCCGATTTTATAGAAACCACTTCTCTCGGCGCGGCGTATCTGGCGGGGATAGGGGTGGGTTATTGGAAGAATACGGATGAAGTAAAAAAATACTGGAGCGTCGACAGGGTCTTCAGCCCGAAGATTTCCGGAGAAAAGGCGCAGGTTCTTTACAAGGGTTGGCATGAAGCGGTCAAACGGACGCTTACGCATTATCCCGCAGTATAGCGCGGAGTAAGTAAAAAGGATCTATAAGGATGAAGCAGTACGATGTTGTGATAATCGGAGGGGGCGTTATCGGAGCCTCCATAGCCAGAGAGCTCTCGCGGTATAAGCTGAGCATGGCGCTTTTTGAAAAAGAGGAGGAACTCGCCTTCGGCGTTTCGAAATCAAACAGCGGTATAATTCATTCGGGGACTCAGAATCCGCCGGGATCTCTAAAGGCGAAACTGTGCGTCCAGGGAAACGCCCTTACCCGCAAGATAGCCAGGGAGCTGGGCGTTGACCTCAAGAAAGTGGGTTCGTTGATAGTTGCATTTACGGAGGAGGAAAGGCTCGAGCTTTTAAAGATCAAAAAAGACGCGGAAATACTGGGTGTCCCCGGATTAAAAATAGTCGGCCGCGACTGGATCAGGAAACACGAGCCGAATCTTTCGGCTCAAGCCTGCGCGGCGCTTTATGCCTCCACCACGGGCATCATAAGCCCCTACAGGCTTGTCTACGACCTTTGTGAGAATGCCGCCCGGAACGGTGTTGAATTCCATTTAAGCTCAAAAGTGGAAAAGATCTCGGCTCTTCCCGTTTCCGATGGGAAGAGCGGGCCGCGCTTTGAAATATCGACGCCGAAAGGTAGTTTCAGGACGAGATATCTTGTTAACGCCGCGGGCCTTTACGCCGACGAGATATCGAAGATGGCGGGCGCCGGAGGTTTCGAGATAATACCGCGCAAGGGGGAAGAGTTCCTCCTCGACAAGAAGAGAGAACACCTTGTCAATCATGTGCTCTATCCGCTTCCCACGGAAAAGTCCAAAGGCATACTCATTATAAAAACGTCGGACGGGAACCCCATGATAGGCCCTACGGCGCATGACGTCACGGACAAGGAAGACCTGTCGACTTCGGACGCAGGCTTGAAGGAAGTCCTTGAAAGCGCGCGAAAGATGATCCCGACGATAAGCGAAAGCGATATCATCGCATATTTTTCCGGCCTGCGGCCTACGGCAGGCCACGACTTTATCATCCGGCATGAAAACGCTGTCCCGGGCCTTCTGAATGTTGCCGGCATTCAGTCTCCCGGGCTCACGTCCGCCCCGGCCATAGCGCTCATGGCCCGCGATATTCTTAAAGATAACGGCCTCATCCTCAGGAAGAAAAGGTTTTTTCACAGGCATCAGCGCGAAGAGAACCATCTTTTTGCCATTCCCCTGGACAAGGCAAAAAAACTTGTTAAAAAAGATGCGTCGTATGGAGATATCGTCTGCAGGTGTGAGATGGTTTCCGCGAAAGAAATAACCGACGCCATAAGCCGGGGTGCGATGACGCTCGACGGGATAAAATTCCGGACCCGCGCTCAGGCGGGCCGGTGCCACGGCGGTTTTTGCACGACGAGGGTTATGAAGATCCTGGCTGAGAAGACGCGCAGGGGCCTTGCGGAAATTACAAAAAGAGGGCGCGGCTCCGAAATCGTAAAAGGGGAACGGGGCAATGACTGAAAGAGAGCTGATTATAATCGGCGGCGGGCCCGCCGGGATGGCGGCCGCCATTGCCGCGCGGGAAAACGGCGTAAAGGACATACTCCTTATCGAGCGGGATCAGTGCCTCGGCGGAATATTGAACCAGTGCATACATACGGGATTCGGGCTCGAGTATTTTAAAGAGGTCCTGACAGGACCTGAATACGCGAGCCGCTTTATGAGTAAAGTAAAGAGCATGCCGGGCATAGAGATCAGCCTGAGGTCTTTCGCGGTCCGCCTGACAAAAGAAAAGAAGCTCACCTACCTGAAACCCGGAAAGATGGAAAAAGTGAAAGCGAAAGCCATTATAATGGCTACGGGATGCAGAGAGAAGACGCGCGAGATGGTGCACATTGCGGGAATGCGGCCGTCCGGCGTATTTTCCGCGGGGCTTGCCCAGAAGCTGATAAATATAGAGGGCTTACTGCCCGGCAAAGAGATCGTGATCGTCGGTTCAGGGGATATAGGGCTGATCATGGCGCGCCGGTTGGTCCTGGAAGGCGCAAAAGTCAGCGGGGTGGTCGAAATAGAGGCTCAATCGCGTGGCCTTGCCCGTAATATAGTTCAGTGCATAGAGGACTTCGACATACCGATCTATTTTAACCATAAGATATCAAGGATCTATGGTAAAAACCGCGTCGAGAGGGTCGACATCGTCAGGGTGGACGGGAATTTCAACGAGATTCCGGGCTCGAGTTTCGAAATAAAATGCGACACGATCCTGATGTCCGTAGGCCTTATACCCGAAAACGAACTTATAGAAATGGCGGGTGTCGTCATTGATAAAAAAACGAACGCTCCCGTGTCAGGAGAGTTAAACAAGACATCCATCCCGGGGATTTTTGTATGCGGGAATTCTTTTAAGGTGTATGACATCGTGGATTCCGTTACGCGCGACAGCCTGATCGCCGGAAAATTGGCGGCGGAATATCTCAGGAGTCGCCGATGATAAAGAAGATGGTATGCATAGACTGCCCTCACGGATGCGTCCTGGAGATCGATATGGACTCGAAGCCGATCGGTGTAAGAGGCAACAAATGCCCCAAGGGCATAGAATTCGCCATATCCGAAATCGAAAATCCCGAGAGGGTGCTGACATCTTCCGTTTTGACCGAAGGGCTGGCTCTTAAGATGATCCCCGTCAGAACGGACAGGCCCATACCTAAAAAGGATCTCTTCAGGGCCATGGAAGAGATCAAAAAGATAAGATTGAGAAGAACCGTCGCCATAGGCGATATCGTAATTGAGGATCTGTTAGGCTTGGGGGTTAAACTCGTCGCGACGAGAGGGAGCGCCTTTGATCCGGACTGGCGTTATCCCGGAGAGGGAAGCTTCCGATGAAGCCGGTATTGTCCCGCCGCTCAGGTTTTATTGTTATGAGTTTTATAAAAGCACTATTCAAATTCTTCGTATTCAGTTCGCTGCTCATGGCGGTCGTTATCGGCTCGATGGCTGTTTACATGAAGCTATACGGTAACGCTCAAATCAAAAAGGCCCTCAGCGATTTGGCGGGGGTGCAGGTCGAGTTCAAGAGTGTTGCGCTGAACCTGAATAAGGCGGCGGCCAGTTTCCGCGGGTTTACCATCGCAAACCAGATAGGTTTCGATAATAATATCTTTAACGCGGATACCCTCGCGATCGCCATTAACAGGGAGAAACTCGAGAAAGAGAAGATGGTGGTATTCGACAGCGTCTATGTGAAGGGGGCAAAGCTTTACATTATACGTAATTCGGCAGGCGCATTGAACGTCTCCCTGCCGAATATCAATACGGCGATGCTGAAAGAACCTCTCTTCAGCTTCGAAAACCTGGCCTATGCGGCCGAATCCGGGTCAAAGAACCCTTTCTATGACCTGCTGAAGAACCTCAGGAATATCAAAGTCGAGGATTCGTCGATAGTGTTCGAAGACCGCTTCAAAATGGTCAAGCCGTACAAGATATGGTGTGACAGGCTGTCCGCGGAGATTGTCTCTAATGAAACGGCGGCCGGTTATCTGGCAACGACTGTAGCCATGAACCTTATTCTTCCGCAGAGCCAGGGAGGCAATGGATGGTTAAGCATGAAAGGCAGCATGGCCGTATATCCGGATGTCACAAACATGGAGCTGACGGCGGAGACAGGCAATATCGAACTGCCTATATTCATGCCTTACTTTGAAAGGAATACGCCGTTCTATTTCAGGAGCGGCCGTTTCAGTTCGAAGACGGATTTCAGTATGGACAGCGGAAATATCGACTCTCTCACGACCATGTACATCAGCAACATGAACCTCCGGATCAATCCCTATGATCCGAAAGCGCAATTCCTGCAGGTCTCGATAAAACGGCTTGCGCCGTATCTCCTATCGGGGAACGATAGCGTCTTTGACTTCGTGATCAAAGGAAATGCCTCCAAGCCGCAATTCGGCGTCGGCCCAAAGGTGAAGTTCGCGATCGGGATGGTTGCGATGGAAGAGGTGGTGAAGGCTGTCCAGCAGATACAGGCAATGCAGTAATCGCCGCAACGGGGGGCGCATTATTTTCTATTCCCCGTTTTTTAGACGGTCAAGTTGGCCGGAAAATAACAAAGGAGGGAAGGTATGGCGGAGAATGAAGTAGAAAATGTGGCGGGTGAGAGCAAGGGTGACAAATTTAAGCGGCTAGCTTCAAAGAGGGTAGTAAACGCGATACAGAAGATCGAGCTTTTAACGAATCTGGCGGGTCCAGGTTATGAATCTACTCCCGAGGAGGTCACGAAGATCCTGACCGCTCTGCAGGCCTCGGTAGACAAAGTCAAAGCGGCGTTTTCAAAGCAGAAGATCGACAAGACGGTATTTAAACTATAGGTCAGTAGAA
>JAHJHP010000079.1 GCA_018823705.1 Candidatus Omnitrophota bacterium
ATAATACACTTAGCCAAAGGAGACCTAATCATGCGATATCATTATGAAATTGTTCTTAAGCGATGGCTGCCTATACTTCAGGAATATGAAAAAACTAAATCCAAAGTTAATCCCCGTACTTTTAAATTTGTAAAAGATCTTTGTCAGGCGCACCACATTAGCACTAAAGAGCTCAGGCGTTACTATGTGAAGTGGATCCGGGGAGATAAGACCCCCGAATCCTTATATCCAGCCATACGGGGAGCCAAACCAGGCTCAAGAAGAACGCCAAAAGAGATAGAGCGCAATATTATCAGTGCTTATAGGAGATTCGGCTCCAATAGATATGAGCTTGTGCTTCTGTTTAAGCCTTATTATTTGGATAAAACGCCTTCTTCTGCTACCATGGATAGGATCAAGGCGCGTTATCCGCTGAATGAATCACAGAAAAAAATTATAAAACGATACGAAAAACAAGCTCCCGGAGAGCTCGCCCATATCGACATAACGAAAGTTCCCAAGGATCTCCGATGTTCTTTTAAAATCAAAGAGCTTTATGTGGCTGCTGTGTGTGATGACTGCACAAGGCTGACTTACATGGAAACTATCAAAGATAAAAGGGCTTCTACCCTAACCTATTTTATGGCTCGTTCTTTATCCTGGTTCAAGCAGATATACAACTTTGAATTTGCCGCCATAATGTCTGACAATGGACCGGAGTTTAAAGGAACCCTTGAAAGAGAGCATCCGTTTGAAACCATGTGCAATGAGCTAGGAGTAAAACATATCTGTACACGGCCCTATAGGCCCCAGACTAACGGCAAAATAGAAGCATTTTGGAAAATCCTAAAAAGAGAATTCTTCTACCCCAATTCGTTCGAATCAAAAGAAGATTTAATTATGAATCTTGGCAACTTCTTATTTGAATACAACCATCTTCGTA
Source organism: Candidatus Omnitrophota bacterium (assembly GCA_018823705.1). Lineage (GTDB taxonomy): Bacteria > Omnitrophota > Gorgyraeia > 2-01-FULL-45-10 > 2-01-FULL-45-10 > CAIMPC01. The sequence continues at coordinate 923 of JAHJHP010000079.1, forward strand.
AACACGGTGGCCTGAACTACGAAACGCCTTTTGATAAGCTACAAAAGGTTACCGAATTATTGAGCTAGTACACACGTCCCCTTATTCCGCTTGACATTATCGCCGGGCGCTACTATAATCATAATTCCTTTAATTAAACTAACAAAATAGAGGATAAGGATGGCTAAGAAGACTATTAAAGACGTCGATCTGAACGGTAAGAGAGCGCTCATGAGAGTGGATTTTAATGTTCCGCTCGATGAAAGCCTGAATATAACGGACGATTTGAGGATAAAGGCGGCCCTGCCCACGATAAATTATGCCATAGGGAAAGGCGCTAAAGTCGTGCTGATGAGCCATCTTGGCAGGCCGGACGGGAAGGTCATCGAAAAGATGAGCCTTCGACCTGTCGCGAAGGCTCTGGAAAAACTGCTCGGCAAGAATATTTTATTCGCGAAGGATTGCGTCGGAGATGATGTGAAGAAAGCGGTTTCGGAGATGAAGAAAGGCGATGTGCTGCTACTGGAGAACCTGAGATTCCATCCGGAAGAGGAGGCGAACGATCCCAAATTCGCCAAAGAGCTCGCTTCTCTTGGGGATATATTTGTAAATGACGCATTTGGTACGGCACACAGGGCTCATGCCTCCACTGAAGGAGTCACTCATTATCTTCCTTCCGTTGCGGGATTTCTACTGGAGAAGGAGATGCAGTATCTCGGTAATTCCGTAGATAACCCGCAGAGGCCGTTCGTAGCGATACTGGGCGGAGCTAAGGTCAAGGACAAGATAAAGGTAATAGATAACCTATTGAATAAAGTGGATGCGCTCATAATAGGCGGTGGCATGGCCTATACATTCCTTAAAACGGAGGGCAAGACGATCGGCTCTTCCAAGCTCGATAAGGACGGTTTTGATACCGCCAGAGCCGCATTGGATAAGGCTAAAAAGAAGAATATCCCGATATTGCTCCCGATCGATCATGTTGTGGGCGATAAGTTTGACGCGAACGCAGAGATACAAGTCGTAGATGATAATATACCGGATGGCTGGATGGGACTGGATATAGGGCCAAAGACGATAAAGCTTTTTGAGGATACGCTGAAGAGCGCGAAGACGATAGTGTGGAACGGCCCTCTCGGAGTATTCGAAATGGATAAGTTTGCCAAAGGCACCGAGGATATCGCAAAATATATAGCTGGCCTTAAAGACGTTATATCTATCATCGGCGGAGGCGATACGGCCGCCGCGATCGCGAAGTTCAAAGTCGAAGGTAAGATGTCGCACATATCGACCGGAGGAGGCGCGTCACTAGAATATCTGGAAGGCAAGGGCCTGCCGGGGATAGATGCTCTCAATGATAAAGGATCGAGCTGTTGCTCGTGCGGATGTAAGTGATGAGACGGGTTATAATAGCAGGCAACTGGAAAATGTTCAAGACGATCAACGAGTCGATCGAGATGGTCAACTTATTGAAGAGAGCCGTTGTAGATATAAATGACCTGGAAATAGTTATCTGCCCGCCCTTTACCTCTTTGAGCGATGTGCGCGAATTAATAATGGACACCAATATTAAGCTTGGCGCGCAGGACTGCTATTGGGAGAAGGAAGGGGCTTTCACGGGTGAGATCTCAGTCTCCATGCTGAAGAGCGCGGGATGCGAATACGTCATCGTAGGCCATTCCGAAAGGCGTCAGTTCTTCGGTGATACCAATGAGACTGTGAATAAAAAGGCGAAAGCGGCTCTGAAGGAAGGGTTGAAACCTATCGTTTGCGTCGGAGAGAAGCTCTCCGATAGGCAGGCCGGCAAGACGTTCGATGTCGTGAAGGATCACGTTACAAATTCGCTTTCAGGCATTACTGGCGAAGAGATGCTTAAGGCCGTCATCGCCTACGAACCGGTCTGGGCTATAGGAACGGGCGTCAATGCCACTAAGGACGAGGCGGAAGAAGTCCATAAGTACATAAGGGAGCTTTTGAAGAAGATGTATGGCGTGGAGATATCCGGTTCCGTGCGTATTCAGTACGGCGGCAGCGTTAAGCCCGATAATATAAGAGAGCTTATCTCCGAGGAAGATGTTGACGGCGCTCTGGTGGGCGGGGCCAGCCTTAAGGCTGATTCATTTGCTCAGATAATAAAAGGTTGTTTATAAAAGGATGGGACGATAGATGATACTGTACGGATTGGTCATAGCGATACATGTTGTTGTTTCTCTGGTATTGATAGCTGTAATCCTGCTCCAGGCAGGCCGCGGAGGCGGTTTGAGCGAGTCTTTCGGGGCAAGCTCGACGCAGAGCATCCTTGGCACCAAGACATCGGTCTTTTTGAAGCGGGCAACGGCGGCATCCGCGGTAATATATATAGTCACCTGCCTTAGCCTGGCGGTGATGACGAGCCATAGAGGCAGGTCTCTTATGACGAACCGCGAGCGCGCGCCTATCGCCGCTCAAGGATCCCAGGCGTCTGCAGGAACGGCCTCTTCTGCCGATACTCCCGTAGATTACTAGGGGAAAGGCTTTCATGAATATCAAGATACCGCTAATTCTTTTAGCGGTATCTTTTTTTTGCAGTACCGAAGCTTTACCCGCCGAAGACCCGGACGCCTCATACGGTGACGCTATCGTCGTCAGTTCTATCGCCGATGCCCGCACACTCGTCCCAATACTATCCTCAGACGCGTCCTCAAGCGATATCTGCGGAATGGTATTCAATGGCCTCGTCAAATACGATAAAGATATAAATCTGATCGGAGATCTTGCTGAAAGTTGGGAGATACTGGATGACGGGACGGTAATAGTATTTCATATTAGGCGAGGGGTTAAGTGGCACGACGGAGCCCCATTCACCTCGAAAGACGTAGAATTTACCTATAGGAAATTGACGGACCCGAATGTCAGGACGCCTTACAGTGGGGACTTTGACAGGATCCTGAAGCTTGAAACGCCGGATGAATTTACCGTTAAAGTGACCTACAAAGAGCCGTTTGTGCCCGGATTATCCAGTTGGGGCATGTGGATCATGCCGGAGCATATCTTAAGGGATCAAGACCTGAATAATACCGCTTTCAGCCGTAACCCCGTAGGCACAGGGCCTTATAAATTTAAAAGTTGGAGGACGGGTGAAAAAATAGAGCTCGTCTCAAATCACGACTACTTTGAAGGCCGGCCGTATATCGACAGGTATATTTACAGGGTGATCCCGGACGACGCGACGATATTCCTCGAACTTCAGACCCTTGGAGTGGATCTTGCCACGCTCTCGCCGTTGCAATATACCAGGCAGACGGAGAACAATTTTTTTAAGAAGCACTATAAGAAGTTCAAATATCCGAGTTTCGGATTTACGTATATGGCGTACAATCTCTCCGATCCGAAATTCAGTGATGTGCGGGTGCGCCAGGCAATGAATTACGCTGTCAATAAGCAGGAGATAGTCGATACGATATTCTTCGGGCTCGGCCGCGTGACAACCGGCCCGTATATGATGGATTCCTGGGCGTACAATAGTGATGTGCGGCCGGCGCCTTATGATCTTACCAGGGCAAAAGCGCTCCTGGCTGATGCCGGGTGGGTAGACGCGGATATGGACGGATGGCTGGAAAAAGGAGCTGATGAGTTTGAATTCACGCTCATAGTGAATCAGGGCAATGCGGAGAGACAACGTACCGCCGAGATGATCCAGAGGTATCTGAAGTACGCCGGCATCAGGATGAAGATAAGAGTACTGGAATGGAGCGCCCTGATAAACGAATTCATCGATAAGAAGAGATTTGAAGCGGTGCTCATGGGATGGTTCTTAGCCAGAGACCCTGACAATTATGATATATGGCACTCTTCGAAGACGCGCGCGGGAGAGTTCAATTTTATAGGTTATAATAATCCCGACGTTGACAGGCTGTTGGGGGAGGGTAGGCGTACTTTCGATCAACCCCGGCGAGAGAAGATATATCACAGGATCCATGAGATAATTTATGAGGATCAGCCGTATATGTTCCTATATTCCGGGGAGACCTTGCCGATAGTAAGCAAGCGTTTTAAGAATGTAGAAGCCTCCCCGATAGGTATTGGTTATAATTTCATAAAGTGGTACGTTCCTAAGCCAGAACAGAGGTACAGATAATGCTCGGTTATACGGCCAGACGGTTGGCGGGGCTTGTACCCGTATTCTTAGGGATAACGTTAGTCTCGTTCTTCGTCATCCATCTTGCTCCGGGGAAGCCTACGGACATACAGACGAGTTTAAATCCTAAAGTCTCGTATGAAGCTAGGCTGCGCCTTGAGAAACTTTATGGCCTCGACAAACCCGTATATGTTCAATACTTTCACTGGCTAAAAACCGTCTCGACATTCGATTTTGGCAGGAGCTATGTCGATAACAGGCCGGTCTCCAGGAAGATAGCCGAACGCATACCGGTCACTATCCTCATCAACTCTCTCGCGCTCATATTGATATTGGCTATTGGCATACCGCTTGGCGTGCTATCGGCGGTGAAACGCAATTCGCTGTGGGATAGGTTCACTACGGTCTTTGTTTTCGTGGGATTCTCAACGCCTGAGTTCTGGCTGGCGCTATTGTTGATGAGCCTGTTCGGTATCAGTCTGGGATGGCTGCCGATCTCCGGAATAAAGTCTCTCGATTTTGAATATTTCGGATTCTTCGAGAAGATATTTGATATTGCGAAACACCTCGTGCTGCCTGTAGCGATCTCCGCGTTAGGCGGTCTGGCGGGCATCTCGCGTTATATGAGAAGTTCGATGATAGAAGTTATCCAGCAGGACTTCATACGGACCGCCCGCGCCAAGGGCCTCAGTGAACCGGTTGTTATATATAAGCATGCGTTAAAGAACGCCATACTTCCGGTCATCACTCTTGTCGGCCTCTCCGTCCCGGCGCTGATTGGGGGAAGCGTCATATTTGAATCTATATTCGCGATCCCGGGAATGGGGAGGTTGTTCTATGAATCCGTCATGTCCCGCGATTATCCGACTATAATGGGAGTGCTGTCGATAGGGGCCATCCTCACGCTCATTGGGAATCTTCTTGCAGACATAGCGTACTCCTACGCTGATCCCAGGATAAGTATGGCCGATAAGAAAGAAGTGTAGAGTATGATAAGAGAATTTTCTAAAAATAAGACGGCAATAGTGGCCCTGGCCATCATAATAGCGATGCTTGCTTTTGCTCTCTTCGCGGGATTTATAGCGCCGTACGATCCCACTCATATCGATACCAAGAATATCCTCACCAGGCCTTCGAGCGCTCATATATTCGGAACAGACACTTTGGGGCGCGACATATTTTCGCGTATCGTTTATGGGTCGCGGATATCCCTTTCGATAGGCTTTATCGCTGTCGGCATCGCCATAATTATCGGAATATTCTTCGGGTCGATCGCCGGATACTACGGTGGCCGCGTGGACTCGATATTGATGAGATTTGTGGACGTGATGCTATGTTTTCCGACTTTCTTCCTGATATTAGCGGTCATAGCGGTGATGGAGCCGTCGATATTTAACATAATGATCGTGATAGGAGCGACGGGCTGGATGAGCGTTGCCAGACTGGTCAGGGCGGAAGTTCTCTCCCTTAAAGAGCGCGACTACGTCACCTGCGCGCGAGTTATGGGCGCCGGTGACTTATGGATAATAGTGAGGCATTTGATACCTAACGCGCTTGCGCCGGTACTCGTCAGCGCAACTCTCGGTATCGGAGGAGCTATCCTTGTAGAGTCGGCTCTGAGCTTTTTAGGTATAGGAGTGCAGCCGCCTACGCCAAGTTGGGGCAATATATTGATGGACGGTAAATCTACCCTGGGAGTTGCCTGGTGGCTTACGATATTTCCGGGCGTATTCATAACGCTTACGGTGCTAGCTTATAATCTACTGGGTGAGGCGCTGAGGGATATGCTGGAGCCCAGACTCAAGGAGCGTCGATGATGCCCGATAAGATACTGGAAGTGAAAGGCCTTAGTACGTATTTTCACGCCGGCGCCGGCACGGTGAAGGCCGTAGATGATATCAGCTTCGATCTGCCGAAAGGCGAGGTCTTTGGCCTGGTCGGAGAATCCGGCTCGGGAAAGACCCTTACGGCCCTATCCATATTAAGGCTTGTAACGCCGCCGGGCGAGATAGTCTCCGGAAGTATAATTTTTAACGGCACGGATATTATGAGCATGGATCGCAATGTCTTGAGAAAAATAAGGGGCTCCAGAATATCTATGGTTTTTCAGGAACCCTCGAGCGCGTTCAATCCGGTATTTACTGTAGGATACCAGATCGCGGAATCCATAATAGTTCATCAGACGCTCGATAAGCGGCGATCAGAGGAGCTTGCGCTTGAGTTCCTGGAGAAGACGCGTGTCGCGAACCCCGAGAGAGTCTATCACAGCTATCCGCATCAGCTGTCAGGCGGGACGAAACAGCGCGCGATGATCGCGATGGCGCTTGTAAATTCTCCGGAGCTCCTGATCCTGGATGAACCGACTACCGCGCTCGATGTAACGATACAGGCTCAGGTACTGGACCTGCTCGAAGAACTTATAGATCGTAACAGGATGTCAGTCCTATTCATAAGCCATGATTTCGGAGTGGTGGCGAAAATGTGTGATCGTGTAGGTGTAATGTATAAAGGCAGGATAGTCGAAACTTCCGGTATTGAGGCGATATTGAATAAACCTTTAGATCCTTACACGGCCTCTCTCGTTGAATCGGTGAAGGCATTATCATGATGATAGCAAGATGTATTGATATAAAGAAGAGTTTTCCCGTTAAGCGCGGCTATTTACAGGAAGAGAGGGGCCGGGTCACTGCGATAGACGGCGTCTCTCTTCACATCGAAAAGGGATCGTCTTTCGGCCTTGTCGGCGAATCGGGTTCAGGGAAGACTACGATAGGCAAGATCATACTCGGGGCCTTGAAACCGGACTCAGGATCGGTAGAACTGAAGACCGATAAACTCCAGGTGATATTTCAGGACCCGTATAACAGCCTCGATCCGAAGATGAAGATATTTGATATACTTGCGGAGGGGCTTATCATTAAGGCCCAGTACGCCGAGGCGCGAAGAAAGGTCGAGGATATAACAGACCTTATAATGCTGCCAAGATCGGCTCTTGATAAATATCCTCACCAATTTTCGGGCGGGGAACGCCAGAGGATTGCGATAGGCAGAGCGCTTGCTACAGAGCCCGAGTTCATAGTATGTGATGAGCCCGTATCGAGCCTGGATGTAACTATCCAATTGCAGATATTGAAATTACTTAAAGATATACGCAAGAAGTTCAATATAACATACCTATTCATAAGTCATGATCTTCGCGTAGTGCGCTTTATGTGTGACCGTGTCGCCGTGATGAAGGATGGCAAGATCGTAGAAGAGGGAAGCTCCCTCGACGTATATTCCCACCCGGCGCACCCATACACTAAGCTACTTCTCTCGTCCATCCTCGATATCTATCCCAAGAAGTAAGGGATTTAGGGGACGTGTCACTTTGGGACACTCCACTTAAGTGAACTAATAACAAATCAACTCTAAGTAGCCCGGGCTTAAGTCCGG
>JAHJHP010000080.1 GCA_018823705.1 Candidatus Omnitrophota bacterium
ATAATCGCATCAATACAGCCGCATTCGGCTAATATCTTTTCCGGATCTTCAAAAAACACGTCTCCGTTCGCGATGATCTTCACGTGGGGATCGTTCTTTTTAAGCCGGTCGAGGAACTGTAGGTCCGTATCCCAGGATACCACGCTCACCATGCAAACAACAGCATCCGCTTTAAAGCGCGAGATCTTCTCGATGGCCTCGTCCGCGCCAAGCCTGTCGGCTATTGCATCTATAACTGTGATCTCAAACTCACCGGCGAGACGTCCGCTTAACATCAATAGATCTATCGGCTGGAATAGATACCCGGCCTTAGACGTAGCCCCGCAATAATAACTCCTTACATAAAGCCTGCTTCCCGGGGGATTAAGCAATACAACGTTCATCCTTTTAATAACACACTCCTTTTTCGGGATATTATCAACATTTCACCATGATGCGCAAAGAAATTCTTACTCTTAACGGATCCCGGCAACAAGACGCTCAGGATCTTTGCCAGATATCTCAGGGGCGCCGCCTTTTCAGCCATTGAAAGTTGGGCTATAATGTAATAAAGATTAAGGGCCTTTTTAAAGCTTGCTGCCTCAAGCAGTTCAAAGCCATTTGCGGACAAAATCCGGGCAATGCTATTGCCGGAAAAATAAACAATGTGTTCCCTGTTAAAATGCGGCCAACTCTGCCCCATCGCCTTACGAGAAAGACTATTGATATCAGGTGTCACTATTATGAGGAGGCCGTTTTCTTTGAGTATATCATGACACTTCTGAAAAAGCGCTCTCGTCTCATATATATGCTCGGCCATATCGACCATGGTAACGGCGTTAAATGTTTCAGGCGGATAGGCTGACTTTAGAAAATCTCCCTCCCGTATGTTTTCCGGGCCGAGCTTCTTCCCTGCCTCTCCGGCAGCATAACTCGATATCTCGATCCCATGGCACATCCAACCTCTTCTTGCGGCGGCATTCAGGAGGTCACCGAATGCGCAACCGATATCGAGAAGCTTCCCGCGCTTGCCATATTTTGCTACTATATCAAACAAGTAGTCAAACGTGACTTGTTTCATCCGAGATAACCCTTCGGGGCCCAGATCATCTAAAGACCACCGGTCATAATAATTCTTATCGTAGATCTGTTCGAGGCTGCCGCCGCCTGGATCAGGCCATATAAAACACAATCCGCACCCGGCGCACTCCAGGAGAGCGCCAAGCTCCCTCAGTTTTTCATAAACATGCCTGGATTCTTTGCGCCCGCACGCGGGACAAATGGCTTCGCCGATAAATACCACTAAAGGGCCTTTTTTTGACGGCTTCACAACATAGACACCGGCCTTAAGAGGACATTAACGAAAAAACGTTCCTCCTGCCGATCCGCAACATCTCCAACAGGCTCATGCGCTGACTTTTATAATAAGAATAAGCGTAGCCCAACAGAAATAAAAAATCAAAGACCGGATTAGGGGGTAACTTGATCAATATCCGCACGATAGGTTTAATAGAAGGGTATTTTACCGTCCAATAAAATAATTTCTGAAGATTGGAAAGTTGTTTTATCTGCGGCGTGTTTATGACGCTATTTTTGAAAAAAAACTTTGCTATAACGCCATGTTTCAGCATCCCGCGTTCTTCTACGAGCTTACGTATTGCCGTTTTTGGATACGGCTGCAATATGGAGCACCACGGATAATCTGTTTTTATTTTTATGTTTAGGTCTATCGTCTTGAATGCCTCTTTAAGCGTTTCGCCCGGCAGGCCTAGCATATTATACGTCCTGAAATTTATCCCGTATTTTTTTAACAAAGAGGCTGTCTCTATTATCTGCGAATCCGTTATGCTTTTGCCCAGGACCAGATTTCTGATACTCTCATCTCCCGATTCAACACCAAAGAAGACGGCGTAACAATCCGCGGACCTTAACTTTGCGACTATAGTTTCGCTGATCAGATCCGCTCTGACCAGACAAGAGAACGGCAACCCTATCCTTGTTCTGTATTTCTCCAGGAATTCAAAAAGCCATGTCTTGTTCAGTATAAACGTATCATCGGCCATATAAACGGTTTTACAGACATACCTTCTGCGCACCTCGTCCATTTCGTTCAGGACATTCTCGACTGACCGAAATCTTACGTATTTACCCTTGCGCGAATATAATTCCTGCAATGATTCATTGAAACAGTATGTGCATTTATACGGGCATCCGCGGCCGGCAATAAAGATCTTTTGAGAACGGTTAAGAAACGGATACTTATCATAATAAATCGACCTATCCGGAAAGGGCAGGGAATCCAGGTCATCTGTAAGCGGCCTCACATCATTTTTAATGATCCGCTCATCCTGTTTGACCCATAAATTCGGTATACCGCATATTTCAGTTTTTTTATCGATCGCCTCGGCCAGATCCGATATTGCCCCCTCACCTTCTCCGATGCAGACAGCATCTACGCCTTCTTCCTCTATGATCTCGGGGAAAAAAGTCGGGTGTGGCCCGCCAAAAACAATTATAGCGCCGGTGCGGGATTTTATTCCCCTGGCGATCTTCAGGGCGAGCTCATGGGTACCGGTTGTACAGGAAAATCCGATAATATCAGGGTCATATTTTTTTATATCGCCGGCAAGCTTCCTTGCATTGGTACCTATAAAAAGCTCCGCCCTGTGTCCTTTGGATTTAAGCACAGCGGACAAATGCATGATCCCAAAACATTCCATCCATATAGTTTGCACAAAAGCAATACGAGCCACGCAATCACCCTTTGTTGAAATCCGCAGTGTTTATATTTTTAGCCGCTTCCGTAAAAACATCTTCAACGGATATAGCCTGCATACACCTATTTTCTCCGTTGCACATGGCTATCTTTTGGTTATATACGTTCAGGCACGGGCTACAGTAGGCCCTTGAATAGAGAACTCCGTGCTTCTCTCCTATCGGGCCATACCGTTCCGGGATTTCAGGGCCAAACAATGAGACCGTTGGGGTTCCGATGGATGCGGCGATATGGAGCGGGCCGCTATCGTTAGTTATTAATAATCGCGCTCTCTCCAGCAATACGGCCAGCATCCCTATGTCGAGCTTCCCCGTAAGATTAATAACCTTCGGATCGCGCCGAACCATCCCCAAAAATCCGTCCACGTAAGGAGTATCATGGGTGTCGCCTATTAATATAATCTTTATGTTGAAGGACGACAGGATCTTTCCCGTTAATTCAGCAAACCGGTCAGCGGGCCATCTCCGCTCTAAACAGAGTGAACTCGCGTTTATGTTCATAACAACGAGGCTGTCATCCTGCTGAATCCCCAGGCTTGAAAGCAGGCTGTTTAGATTACGCCTGTCGTTCTCGTCCGTCTTGATCGTCGCGGGACTCATATCGTCCGTATCCACGCCTATCTTCCGCCCGAGCGCAAGGAAAACTTCGCTCACATGCCTGTGAGGGTTGTAATAAACGTTATGGGTCAAAAGATTTCCCCGCCATAGCATCCTTAGCAGTATACCAAACTGAATTATAAAGTACCCTACTCTGATCCTGGCCCCGCACATATATTGAATAACGGTTGAGGACTTCGCGAAGAATTCAAGGTCTATGGATATTTCACAGCGTTTCTTTCTCAAGAGCGCGATCGCTTTGAGCATAGTCCAAACGGCCTTCAAAAAGCTGCCGGAATCGAGGGTCACTACTTCGTCGATCTCTTTGATGCGCGCGCATATTTCCCTGTTGCCGGGAAACGTTAATACCAGGATCTTCGCATTCGGAAATCCTGCTTTTAGTGCCCTGAGAAGCGGCCCGGCGAGTACGATGCTCCCCATACCGAAGAACTTTATGAGAAGTATGTTCTTTACTTTTTCCGGGACGATCGCATAATTTCGGACGAATGGCCTCTTTGCCAGGTTGTACCAAAATAAAATAAAACATGCTATTGGGCCAAAAGTTTCATCTATATACTTCATCGTCCTGATATTCATATCTTTTTCCCTTATTTTTGAGTTAAAAAATCCGTTCTCTCAAATAAGCCAAAAAACCTCTCCAGTTTTACCCGAGAGGTTTTTTTGACGGGCTGAATGGCAAAAAAACACATTCTACATTTTTTTCCCCCGAAGGCCGAACGAGATTGCCTGCCTGCCTGTCGGTAGGCAGG
>JAHJHP010000081.1 GCA_018823705.1 Candidatus Omnitrophota bacterium
TCCCGTGTAAACTTCATGACCTTCAAGAACCCGCCTGATAAAATAACGCTTGAAACTATTGTCGCTACCGCAATGCAGATACCCAGAACTATGATCTGTGAATTCTTTAAAAAGTTCCCTTCGCCCATTGCCCTGTTCCTTTCATTTTATAAATCTATACTGTTTAATAGTTATGTTCGTTAGCAGCAATGCAAGAAAAAATATAAGTATCGTCTTCATTTCGCCCTCCTTCTTAGCCTTTAAAAACAAAAACCTTCGCCGGCCATAGCATAATATGGCTAGCGAAGGTTTTACTTATTTTAAGGTCCAGGGTCCCCTTTTAAACACAGGACCAAAACTCACGCAAATCAAACCGCACATCCAGCTGCCCGATCAAATCTCTGATTCTATAAATATGTTATCGATCTGAAATTCCAGACCGTATATGTAGAAATAAAAAACCCTCGAGAGCCACACCACAACTCACGAAAGTTTTACTTTTTTTAGGCCGTTAGGCCAAGTCCGGGATTTAATCCTTCTTAACTCGGGACGAATTCTATCTGTAAAGTAAGTATAGCACGTATCTATCGATTGTCAAGATGACGAGTCGGTAAGCTCTACGGCTATGTCAAATTGCAACGGACGCAGGGACAGTTCTGAGATAAGAAATAAAACAGATCTAAGATGAGTTTTGAAAACGTCCCTTCATTCCTTGACAACTACTGTCTTTCGTTTCATTCTGTACTAAATTTATTTTAATAGGCCCTAACGCGAACAGGACTTAATTCCGCGCTTAATATAATACTGCTGGTGATAATCTTCCGCCGGATAGAAATTGTGCGCCGGCACTATTTCGGTTGTTATACTTTTCTTGTACATTCCTGACGTTTCTATCTTCTTCAACGAGGCAATAGCAGAATTTTTCTGATCTTTGTCCTTATAGAAAATGGCCGACCGGTATTGAGTCCCGATGTCCGGACCCTGCTGATTCAACGTAGTGGGGTCGTGTGTCTTCCAAAATGCATCAAGAAGTTCGTCATAAGATACTAAGGTGGGATCATATTCGACTTCCACGGCCTCTGCGTGACCCGTTTTATCCATGCAAACACTCTCGTAGGTAGGATTCTCTGTTTTGCCGCCTGTGTAACCGGCCGTGGTAGAAACTACGCCTTTAATATTGCGGAATACCTCTTCTACACCCCAAAAACATCCAGCGGCAAAAATAGCTTTTTCATACCTGGTGTTTTTGTTGATGGTCGGGAAGAATTTTAGCGCGGCCTCATTTATGCAGTAGCGTTTATTGGTTGGTGGCGGGCCGTCTTCAAATACGTGGCCCAGATGAGCGTCGCATCTGGCGCAAAGTACCTCAAGGCGCTCTATTCCCATGCTCTTATCAGCCTCTTCCTTTACATTGATATCGGATACCGGCTTCCAGAAACTCGGCCACCCTGTTCCGGATTCAAATTTTTCATCAACCCTGAATAGGTCCGTTCCGCAAGCCACACATTTATATATGCCTCCCTCTTTGCCGATCTCGCACTTTCCGGTGAACGGCGCTTCTGTGCCCTTCTGGCGCGTAATACGATATTGTTCGGGGGTGAGAATCTTCTTCCATTCGGCTTCGGATTTCTCTATACGCTCGACTTCCTCGACTTTTCCGGTGCCGACGTTAAAGATGGGTATCTTATTTTTGATTTCTGAGTTGGCGTTACTCACATAGGCTCCCGTAAGAATAAAAAATAAAAGACATAGGTAAATCTTTGGTCTCATGAGATCCGTAGTTCAGAATTTACCCGCGGTTTCAGCGGCAATGGTTTGCGCCTGCCTTATCTTTTCCTCTGCCACATCCTGGCCCAGGGCATCCATAGGCTGCGCGTTAATGAAGACGATATCGGTAATACCGACAAAATTAAAGACAGCGCGAAGATACGGCTCCTGATAGTCATAGGCATGAAACGGGCTGGCGGCGCTGTAATCGCCGCCGCGGCTTGTGATTATCACCATCTTTTTATTTTTCGCAAGGCCTTCCGGGCCTTTATCGGTATATCGGAAAAGGTATTTTGGCTGAACGATGGTGTCGATGTAATGTTTCAGGACGTAGGGTATGCTGAAATTCCACATGGGCACGCTTATCAGATAAGCGTCGGCCAGGAGAAAGCGCGTTATGTGGCTCTCGATATCCCGCCATGCCTCTTTAAACTCACCCGAAAGATCCTTGCCCGCGAGAAGCGTATACTTACCGCTTACCGCTCTTAAGGTAAGTGGCGGGATCGCGTCCTTAAAAAGGTCAAGTGTATCTACGGCGCAGGCCGGATACTTTTTTTTCAGGCTTTCCAGAAAAACACCGGAAACCTTAAGAGTACGCGATGCGTCGCCTCTTGGTGTGGCTATTATATGCAGTATTTTTTTCATAGTTTAGAATATGGCGGACGCGCGTGTTACCCATTCGAACCGCCGCCGAGATCACTGCCACTATAGCGATTTCTGTCAACAGACAAATTATATTATACAAAATGCTTGGCCGCAAGGCAAAAGAATTACATATGCTAGGGATGAGCTATGAGGCGATAAGTAGATCCCTAAAGATCGGCCGGGAGACAGCGAGGAGGGCTTGTCACCTTATGTTCGAACGATGGCACGATGCTTCATAAAGACATATGGCGACGGCACTGGCTACATTTAAGGAATCAACTGCTTTCAAGATCGGTATGCGCACTTTGGCATCGGTAACACTAAGCACCCGGCGCGATATACCTTTATCCTCGTTACCGAAAACAAAACAGATATTGCCCGAAAGTTTAACTTTAGAGATATCGCTCGTGCCTCTGGCGGGGGTAGCGGCGATTATACGCGTATCGTATTTTTTCTTAAGCTGTATAAGACTCGATCCAAGGTCATCTTCGTAATAGACCGGAAGCCTGAAGATCGTGCCCATAGAGACGCGAACCGCTTTTCTATAATATGGATCATAAGTGGCATTATCAAATATAAGAGCCTGGACGCCAAAAGCGGCCGCATTACGCGCTATAAGGCCGACATTTTGCGGATCATTGATGGCATTTAGCGCAACAAGAAATAGCGGGCGCTTAAATGTTTTTAATGCCCCTGAAATTGTGCGCTTTTTAGGGCAATATCCTACGGCCATTATCCCCTTATGAAAACGAAAACCTATAATATCTCCTACGAGTTCATTATTAGCCGCAAAAATCGGGATCCCTTTTTTAGCTATTGCCGCAATGAGGGATTTATACCTACCGATAGTCTCTCTGGATATAAGGCACGACGCCATGAGGCAGGAGCTCTCTACCATGCACTTGACTACCTTCTCGCCTTCAGCTATAAAGATGCCGTCTTTCTCCAACTCCTTACCTTTAAGAGAACGATAAGGGGCCAGGCGCGGATCATCCGGTTCGCGTATAGCGATAAAGTTCAGCGCTCTGCTATCACTCATTATAGGACCTGATTTTCCGGCTCGTGCGCGTTCTATCTACCTCTTTTAACTGCATCTTCCTGAGCCGTATATTAAGGGGGGTGATTTCGACCAGTTCATCATCGTCGATAAAGACAAGCGCGAATTCGAGATTGACCTTACGCGAAGGCACCAGCTGGATCGACATATCTTTGGTCGAAGAGCGCATATTGGTCAGCTTCTTCTCTTTCTGCGGATTCACGACTATATCGACCCCTTTATTGTTAATGCCTACGATCATGCCCTCATATACCATGTCTCCCGGCTGGATAAAGAGCTCTCCGCGCTCCTGCAAGTTCCAGAGCGCGAACGCGACCACTTTTCCGTCGCCATTCGAGACCAGGACACCCCTTTGGCGCTGGGGCATTTCGCCCTTATATATCTGATGCTCGAGAAAGTTCTGGCACATAACGCCGCTCCCACGCGTCATCAATAGAAATTCGCTCCTGAACCCTATCAGCGCTCTCGAGGTGATGATAAATTCCATCCGTATGCCACCGGAGGATGCGATCTTCAGGTCTTTCATCTCGGCCTTGCGCTCTCCCAGAGCCTGCATGACCGCGCCCTGATACATAGCGTCCACCTCTATCACCACCACCTCTACCGGCTCGAGGACCTGGTCGCCAATCTTCTTTAATATAACCTGCGGCCTCGAGACTTCCAGCTCATACCCCATGCGGCGCATCGTCTCTATAAGTATTTCGAGATGGAGCTCGCCTCTGCCGGATACCTTGAACCTTTCGCCGCTATCCACTTCCTCGACTTTTATCCCGACATTCACCATCGCCTCGTGCTCCAGGTATTCGCGAATATGGCGTGATGTCAGGAAGACGCCTCCATCCTTGCCGGCAAGAGGGCTGGTATTATGGGAAAAATTCATGGATATCGTCGGCTCATCGATCTTTACGGTGGGCAGGGCTTTCGGGTCATCGATGCATGTGATCGTTTCGCCGATCGATGCCCCCTCGATGCCTGTTATCATGATAATGTCGCCCGCTAACGCTTCGTTCGTCTCCACGGGGGCCAGCCCTTTATACTTCATGATCTTGGTCGCCTTATTCATCGTGACCGTGCCGTCCCGCTTCACAAGCGCTACGGGGTCCCCGACGCGGATCGCGCCGTGGAATATGCGCCCTATCGCGACGCGCCCAAAATACGAATTATGGTCGATCATCGTGACCAGCATCTGAAACGGCAGGTCCGGGTTCGCGAGCGGCGGCAATACTCTGTGCAGGATCGTGTCCAGGAGAGGCTTTATAGTGTCGCTCGGCTCATCCAGGTCGAGCGTCGCATACCCGTCCCGGCCTGAGGCATAGACTATCGGAAAATCGAGCTGCTCATCGGACGCGTTAAGCTCGCAAAATAGGTCGAACGTTATGCCGGCGACTTCATCCGGGCGCGCATTAGGGCGGTCTATCTTATTGATGACGAGGATCGGCTTTAAATGCAGCTCGAGGGACTTCTTCAGCACAAATTTTGTCTGAGGCATGGGCCCGTCTACGGCGTCGACGAGAAGAAGCACGCCATCAACCATTTCAAGGATACGCTCCACCTCGCTTCCAAAATCGGCGTGCCCCGGCGTATCGACGATATTGCATTGCACGCCCTTATAAGTAAAGGAGGCGTTCTTTGAAAATATCGTTATCCCCCGCTCCTTCTCGAGAGGGTTCGAATCCATGATAGTCACTTCGCCCTCTTCAAACTTATGGGCGCCCGTATATTTAAGCAGCGTATCGACCAGTGTCGTCTTTCCGTGGTCGACGTGCGCGACTATGGCGAGATTTCGAACGTCTTTTCTTCTTTTTTGATTCGGCATTATATCCTTTTTAAGGGGTTCGTCTCAGGAAGACCAGGCTGGATTTAATGCTCAAGAGTCCTGGGGACATATAACTAAATTATGTAAATTATGGAAAATAAGCCTGGAAACAGTGAGAAAAGCCTGCCACTATAAAGAACGCTAAGCTTCCGCCTATTCACTCTAACAATTTACGAGACAGCCGATGCAGATCGACATTGGCCAGGGCCTGAACTTTCTTCTTTATTGTGCGAGAAAAATATTCTTTCTCTGTCTTTGTAAGGATCTCCCCCTTTAGTTTCTTCAAAAAAAGCTCTTTCTGTTTCGGTGGAAATACCTGAGAAAGGGCATACTCAAGACCGAGATCTTCTTTCGCGGAAAGAAAGTCACTTAAGTTCTCCGACGTCTTTTTGAAGTAGCCGTTAAATACGGCTTTCAACCTCTGACTCGACATGGAACGTCCGATAATTATTAAATCCTCGTCATTTTTTAATAAATTAAAATATACTTCTGATTCTTTTCTGCACTGAGCACCAAGCAACCGTATGAGAGCACCTGCCCATAGAAACTTTAAATTGAGAGCTTTGTACAAGGCAAGAGACATTGCCATCAAAGATACCAGAACAAGCTTATCTGCTTTCCCTTTAAGACAGCCTACTGTTTTATTATAATCAAAATACCCATTTTCCGCGCTCATTGCAAGGACAACAGGAAATCCCTCCCAAAGGCGAAGATCCTTTGACTTCACAACATCCGCCAGAGCCAGGTTAGCATCTTCCATCTCTCCTGCTTCAAAAAGAGGAAATCCCAGGGCCTTCAAACGTTTCAGGAGACTATTATCATCCATGATTAAATTCCTTCTTTCTTAAGCAGCCTAATAAAATGTTCCAAATTATTATTTACTTTATCCTCTGACACGTCAT
This sequence comes from Candidatus Omnitrophota bacterium, assembly GCA_018823705.1. GTDB lineage: Bacteria > Omnitrophota > Gorgyraeia > 2-01-FULL-45-10 > 2-01-FULL-45-10 > CAIMPC01. The sequence continues at coordinate 6,167 of JAHJHP010000081.1, forward strand.
AAGAAGCCGTTTCTTTAAACCGCTGACTAAGTCTGGCAATATCTATTTCCGTTCTCTTGGCTTTCATGAGCATCATACAATCGTCCATATCTACGCCCGTACCACGAAACAATTTACTTATGAGGAGATCGTAATAATTAAGAACTCCTAAATATATGTAGCTGAATTCTTTAACCGGAACATTATTGCCTTTAACGAGAGGTGATTCTAATAGCTCGGTTGTATGCACGCTCTTCCCGCGAAACAGATCAAATGTAAAACCATCATCTCTAGCCCATCCTACGCCACTTGCGCTCTTATAGCCAAGGTCTTTCAGTATTTTTAGCAAGTAGTTATATTCATCCGTTTCCGGCATAAGAAGGTCAATATCTTTTGTCGATGCTTTGATGTCCAATAGAGTAAGCGCAGTGCCGCCGCAAGCGACAAGATGAACTTTCCGCTTCAGAAAGCCGTTCCAGACGCTGAGAGAGTCTAATAAGCCCTGTTTGTCTATTCTGTATATCATACAATTTTTTGTATCAATTCATACAATTCTATGTACTAAAGTATACAATATGTTTTAATATCTGTCAAGGCCAGATTCCATTTTAATATAGAATGAATAGGGGGCACACCCTATTATCTTAAATCTGGAATGCCCTCTAATAATCAAATGGCGGACGCGGGTGTTACCTATTCCTCCGCCGGCCGTATAGTAATTCCTGTCAATAAACAGTCCATATTATATAGAAAGCTGGCTCGGAAGGCAAAGCAATTACAATGCAAAACTATTTTAAAATAATATGCAACAATTTTGGCCTTTTTAGCGTCCTTATATAGGGGGGATCTTGAGGTGCCACTTTGGCACCTCAAGTGATGTATTCACAAATTGTGGTCACATATTGACATCACAATATGCAACGCTAATGAAAAAGGAGGAAAAATGAATGAACTAGTGCCGCATGAAGTAATTGAAAACAAGATATTTTTAATTCGTGGGCATAACGTTATGATGGATAAAGACTTAGCGACACTGTATGGAGTACCGACTAAAGTTCTAAATCAAACGGTTCAAAGAAATCTTAAACGTTTCCCAGAAGATTTTATGTTCCAGACAACAGCGGACGAAGCTATTGTGCTTGAAAAACTAAGCCCACGTTTGAGGTCACAATTTGTGACCTCAAAGAGAGGTGGAGCCAGGTATTTACCCTATCTATTTACAGAACAAGGGGTTGCGATGCTTTCAAGCGTACTGAACAGTAACAGGGCCATCCAAGTCAATATCATAATAATGCGTACATTCGTCAAATTACGCGAGATCCTATCGACTCATAAAGAGCTCGCGCACAAGCTAAAGGAGCTTGAGGGGAAGATCGAAAAGCATGACGGTGAGATACAGGCAATATTCGAGGCTATCCGACAGCTGATGGCACCGCCACCGGAGCCACCGAAGCCCAAGATAGGGTTTCATCCGTAATGGCCAAGAGACGGCGAGAAAGGCCTGTCGCTACGGTTAAAGATTGAGCTCAAGCTGAGGATTGCGCGCTTTTGCCTCTTTCAAAATATTTCCCACGAGCAGGGTGGCGTCATCCAAGGCTTGCTTAGATTCCGACCCGGAAAGCAACGTTCCGGCATCGTATGTTAATTCGTTCCTTTTCCTGCGCATCGTTTCAAAATGACTGACAAGATCAGTGTATTTTTCACCTAAAATTGCACCTGTCATTTCTACCACGGTTTTGTGTTGTGCGCCATCGGTCGGCCTATAGCCTTTCAAGAGAAGAAGTGCTCGCCCCGCCTTAAGCATAGCTATGTATGCCATTATATAAGTTGCCCGGTCTGCTATGCGAAGTATCTTCTTGGCCTCTTCCAGATCAATAATAGATTCCTTTAAAAGGGCTTCTACCTGAACAATCCCTGCTTTTTGTTCTGCAAGCTTTCCCTCTTTAATCAGTTTATTTATAAGAACTTCAATCACCTAGGTTACCTTTCAGCAATATAACCTTACCCTTTATTACCATGTTAAGAAATCCGCCATTCTTTTTGCTCTCTTTCCCGAATTCAGCTTTAGTGTAAGAATTAAAATTAACCTCTTTATTTAATTTTGCCTCGAGCACGCGAAGCTTGCGCGTAAATTCGTCTCTCGGAAAAGAGCCTACCACAACGACATCAATATCGGAAGGTCCTCTCTCTTTTCCTTTTGCATATGAGCCATATATGAAAGCAAGCACTATCCCGACATATTCGGAAACTAGCTGCCGTAAACTCCCTTCCACACCTTCCGTCTTAAATATTATATTTTTTAGATCACTGAATAGCGGGTATTTTTTATCTAGAGAATAAAATTTTATCTGGCCTTTGGTGTATGAGGTGAATATGCCTTCTTGCTCCAGCTTGCGAAGGTCACGTGAAAGATTACCCGGGTCTAGATCGAGGATAACGCCGAGTTCTCGGACATAGAGAGACTGTTCCGGATTGGTAAAGAAATAGGAAAGCAGCTTTGATCTTAATTTTGAGTTAGTAAATGGCGTCATAATGTTTTTATCTGTTGTAATATATACATCAACTGTTGTAAAGTATACAACGGATACGCATTTAAGTCAAGTTTATTTTAACGCCTCCAAAGTGGCGGACGCGAGTGCAACCAATTCGAACCGCTTCCGAGCTCACTGCCCGCATAGTGATACCTGCCAATAAACAGGTTATATTATATAAAACGCTCTCCCGCAAGGCAAAACAATTACATATATTAGGAATGAGCTATAAAGCAATAGGCAGATCATTAAAGATCGGCCAAGAAACGGCAAGAAAGGCTTGCCGGTACGAGAAATAGCCTGCCCATACTATGCATTATCTCCAACCAGCGGTAGCACAGATTCTACCTTAAAGAAAACGATGAAGCTGCCCTTGATGAACTGTGGAATACAGTATGGACCAGGGTACGTTGCTTTACATGTATTTACAATTAGGCCCTGATCATCAGACTCACTTTCTTTCTTCAGGTATAACCTCTTACCGCTATAACCGAACAAGCCCTCTTTGAAAAGATACACCGCATACGGATTTTTTATTATATTAGCGTGGCTCAGCCTGTCACCCATAATGAACGCCACATGCGTATCATCTATCACGTGAGGACTGGCATATGGCGCTGAATTGACCACCCCTTTGTCATCGGCGGTGCTCAGGACGCCGAATCCTTTTTTCTTCTTAAAATATTCTTTTAGATCCATATCAAATACCTCCTTCATTTTCAACCAGGTTTGGTTCAACTGCCTTGCGCAGATCTTCCCAAAACTTCTTTCTGTTTTCCGAATCTGCCGGCGATAATGCCGGAAATTCCAGAAACGGTACTTTTATATTTTCTTTTGCGAGTTCCTCCGTCAATATTTCAGCCATTATGCCCGCGAGAGCCGGATCTGACGGGTCAGGCTTATCTACCGTATTCGGAGAGTCCGTCTGATACCTGTTTACCTTATGTTTTCCCCAGTGAATCCCACATGTGGGACTATTTTCCAGCCCTAGAAAACATGTAAGACGGTAATTGTTTTTAATGAACTCTTTCACCATAAGCATCGGAGTTCTTAATAATTCTTTGCAATGGTCTCTGAAGAAGATATTATCATATTGTTGTCGGCCTTGCGGATTTCGCATCAAACCCATGGCGCTGGTTTCCGGACATAGATATTGGATGATGCCGACATGCTTCTCCATTAAATAATTCATAATCTCTTTGGATAGCGGGAAGTTCTGACCAAGTATATGAACCCTGCAGTATGGGTTAACGAGGCACTGAGCAATTAATATTATCCTCTTATCTTTTTTACTCATATCTATCTCCTACATTATTCTCGAGTCATACGCCCAGTGCATCACGGCCTGCCGCTGTTTGGGCCTGCACCTAATGTCACCGGCGCGACAATGCTTATAGACTTGAGCTATATGCCGCTTGATTGCTTTCCATCTTGCTATCTGGCGATGGTCTTCTTCTCCTAAGCGCCGTCCCATGTAATACCTGCAATACCACTGGAACCACCCACGCGGATCATCCGGATATATCCATCCTTTTTTACGCCAGTACCAGAGAGGCTTACTGGCGTTGATTCCGAAATAATTCAGCTTCGGATCATGAAACTCCGGACATAACTTTGCCTTTGCAAACCAGTCAGCCGGAAATTCCTTACGGCAATCCGTCATATATTTACCACCGAATACTCCTAGCCTGAGCATCTGTTTCGGGGTCAGCTCAGGTTTAAATTCCGGATCGAAGCTTTTCCCGATAGGCTTTGTAAGCACATACCTGAAATGCTTCTGCATTTTATCATTAACCGTTACGATCTTTGGCCCCATGAGACCCAATCCCCTTCCGGACCTTAACCCTAACCTGTAATCTATCGAGTAAAAATGGTGGGCAAACTGTATTAATTTACAGCCTGCCCGGTAAAACTTATTTCTTTTTCTTCTTCGCCTTCTTCTTTCCGCACTTTCCGCAGCTCATAATCGCCTCCTTGCGTTAAACCGGCATACCACCTTCTATTCCAGTAGCCACTTAACAGCTCCTGTCTTCAGATCATACACAGCGGGAACTATCTTCAGCTTGCCTTCTCCGGCCGCACGCCTTATCTCTCCGCTTCCGGCTAAAATATCTTTCTTCGCCTGAAGGATATTTTCTTTAACCACTTCGGATTCCAGGCTGTCACCATTTAAGGCAGGGTGGTCCTTCTTGACTCTTGCCGCGACAATTTCTATATTTTTCTGAATTGCCCGAACATCTCCTTCCAGAGGAGGCCCGGATATCGATGCATTAACGGCCCCGCAATTCGTATGCCCCATCACGACCAGTAAAGGACTGTTGAGATGCCTCACGCCATATTCGACCGAACCTATAACGCTCGGATCAATTGCTATATTGCCCGCTACTCTCACAACGAAAATATCGCCTATGCCGCGGTCAAATATGGCCTCTACCGGCACCCTTGAGTCTGAACACGCGAGAACGACAGCAAACGGCTTTTGTCCGTTTATCGCCGTATCCATTCTTCTTTCAGCATTAATATTCAAATGCTCTGTCTTCATCGCGAAAAAGCGGGCATTCCCTTCTTTAAGTAGCATTAGAGCTTCGTCAGCATTATATGCGAACGCATTGACAGCGACAAAGATAGCCACAATGGTCAATACGATCATCGATAACCTTCTTGAGTCAACCATAATCTTCCTCCTTGCTTCCATGCTTAATTCTGAACGTAACTTGATAAATTACTTATAAGCGCGGACAGGATTTGATCCCGCGCTTCATATAATATTTCTGATGATCATCTTCAGCCGGATAAAATTCTACGGCAGGTATTATCTCGGTCACGATAGCATTTTTATGCTTTCCCGAATTCTGCAGCCTTCCCTTTGAGGCCAATGCCGCATTTTTCTGCGCTTCATCTACATAGAATATGGCCGAGCGGTACTGCGTGCCCTTATCCGGTCCCTGCCTATTTAGCGTGGTCGGATCATGCATCTTCCAGAATGCGTCAAGGAGCTCGCTATAAGATACCAAGGAAGTATCATATTCGACTTCCACGGCCTCCGCGTGACCAGTCCTATCCGTACAAACACTCTCATAGGTCGGACCGTCTGTTTTGCCGCCGGTATAGCCTACCCTGGTTGAAACCACCCCGTTAATGTTGCGAAATGTCTCTTCTACTCCCCAGAAACAGCCTGCGGCAAAAATAGCTCGTTCGTGTTTAGCGACGATTTTAACTATTGGAACAAACTTTAGAGCAGCTGCATTTATGCAGTACCGTTTATTGGTAGGCGGCGGCCCATCTTCAAATACGTGGCCCAGATGGGCGTCGCATCTGGCGCACAAGATCTCGGTACGGTCCATCCCTATGCTTTTATCGGCCTCTTCTTTTATATTGCGGCCGGAAACCGGATTCCAGAAACTCGGCCACCCTGTCCCGGATTCGAATTTTTCATCGATTCCAAATAGATCCGTTCCGCAAGCCACACATTTATATATGCCTCCCGCCGTGCCGATCTCGCATTTTCCGGTGAACGGCGCCTCCGTGCCTTTTTGGCGTGTAATATGGTATTGTTCGGATGTAAGAATTTTCTTCCACTCGGCATCGGTTTTTAATAGACGCTCCACTTCCTCTGTTCTTCCCGTCTCAGCGTTAAATATGGCTACTTTATTCTTATCTTCCGCGCCTGCATTCTTCATGAATGTCCCCACGAAAATTAAAAATAAAACGAATAAAGTGATCTTAATCTTCATCTAAAGAGTAAATTAGAATTTTTCCACGGTAATGGCCGCAAGATCTTGCGCCTGTTTTATCTTTTCTTCTGCCGCACCCTGGCCCAGAGCATCCATAGGCTGTGCATTAATAAAGACTATATCAGCAATACCAACCAGACCGAATATCGCGCGAAGATACGGCTCCTGATAGTCGTTTGCATGAAACGGGCTAGAGGCACTATAATCACCTCCGCGGCTTGTAATTATCACCATCTTCTTGTTCTTCGCAAGGCCTTCCACGTCCTTATCGGTATAACGGAAAAGATATTTTGGCTGGATGATAACATCGATGTAATGTTTCAGGACATAAGGTATACTAAAATTCCACATGGGGGTACTTATCAGGTAGGCGTCGGCCGATAGAAAACGCGCTATGGCTCGTTCGATATCCAGCCACGCTTCTTTAAGGTCACCCGAAAGATCCTTGCCCGCGAGAAGCACGTACTTACCACTTACCGTTTTTAAAGTAAGTGGCGGGATCGTATCTTTGAAAAGATCGAGCGTATCTATAGCGCATTCCGGATACTTATTTTTCAGGCTCTCCAGAAAAGATCCTGAAATTTTAAGCGTTCGCGATACGTCGCCTCTTGGTGTAGCTATTATATGTAGTATTTTTCTCATTGCTTAAAACTGGCGGAGGAGGTAGGATTCGAACCCACGGTGGACTTGCGCCCACAACAGCTTTCAAGGCTGCCGCGATCGACCACTCTGCCACTCCTCCGCTAAAAGAACATCTGTCTTATTATCACGGCGTAGATGTCCCGTGAGAAGACATAACTATCCGCGAAGAATTTCTTCGACGAGAAAGACGGGAATAACAGGCTGAAGAGCATGGCTATTATGATGATATTTAAAACATACACGATGACTATAGAAAAAAGGTATCCCGACTTCATCAGGTCGGGCTGCCTTATCTTCATAACCTCGATGGTCATCACCAGATGAAGCGTCAGCGTAAAGCCTATCAAGAATATGAATACCGCGCCGTTTATCTTATATGAATAAGCTACCACGAAATAGACCGCCATCAGGATAATGGCGTATATCGGTATGAAATACGGGCTTAGCTCGACGACGGCATTCGTCTTGGTCGTCGACACGCTTCCGCCTTTGTCCGACACTTTGAAAGAATTTATTTTTCCACCCATGACCCATGACGTGACAGCGTGCACCGCCTCATGCCCCAGCACATATATGAACATAGGTTTGAAAAAGAGAAGATGCAGGACTATATACGCGCCGACTCCCCACATGAAATACTTCAGTATGCCGGCAAGCTCCACGACGCCGACGATATTGCCGTAAAACGCTCTCGTCACAGCAGCCATTAACGGTATCGCCAGTATACCCGCGATGAATTTGATGACTTTCAGCCACATGCTTTATGCACCTTTCGAATAGATTGCCACGTCAGAAAATAGTCTAACAACATCTTCCTCGCAATGACGAAAAAAATCATTACGACACAGCCTCAATGACGAGTTACGCGCCTTTCAGGGAAAAGTGGGACAGTCCCTACTTTTCCGCGCCCCTTGCGATAGTCTTTACGCCGTCCATATACGGCACCAATGCTTCCGGTATATTTACGGTCCCGTCCTCGTTCTGATAATTTTCCAGTATCGCTACGACTAGCCGCGGCAGCGCTACGCCAGAACCGTTCAAAGTATGCACAAACGCTGTCTTCTTCGTCTCCTTCTGCCTGTAACGGATATTGGCCCGCCTGGCCTGGAAGTCGGTGAAACAGGAACAGCTCGACACCTCCAGATAGGAATCGACGCCGGCGGCATAAATTTCTATGTCATAGCATTTTGCCGCGGCAAATGACATATCGCCCGAGGCCAGTAGCTTTATCCTGTACGGGATCTTCAATATCTGCAAAACCTTCTCGGCATCGGCCAATAACTTCTCGAGTTCATCAAATGAAGTCTCGGGCTTTACGAATTTGACAAGCTCCACTTTATCAAATTGATGCACTCTTATCAGCCCCTTGGTGTCTTTACCGTAAGAGCCCGCTTCCCGCCTGAAACAAGCCGAATATGCAGTGTAACGTATCGGGAGCTTATCCTCTTCGATTATATCGCCTGAATGGATATTGGTCACCGGCACCTCAGCTGTCGGGATCAGGAAGAGATCCTCATCCTTAAGCTTGTACATATCCTCTTCCAGCTTGGGCAATTGTCCCGTTCCGATCATACTCCGCCTATTGACAAGAAACGGCGGAAAGACCTCCCTATAGCCATGTTGTTTGGTATGCAGGTCTAACATGAAATTAATAAGCGCTCTCTCGAGCCTGGCGCCGGGGCCTGTGAATAGAACAAAGTTGGACCCTGTTATCTTGGCCGCAACGCCAAAACTTATGATGCCCAGTAACTCCGATATCTCCATGTGGGTCTTGGGCTTGAAATTAAACTTAGGGTTCTCCCCCCAGGACTTGACTAATTTATTGGCTTCCAGGCCTCCGACAGGGACCGATTTATCGGGTAAATTTGGGATTATGTATATGAATTTGGCTAGTTTTTGCTCTTCTTCACCCACTTTACTGTCTAATTCGGCTATTTTCTGGGAAACAGCCTTCATTTTCTCAATAATGACTTTAGGGTTCTTCTTTTCCTTCATTAATGTTGATATTTCGTTATTTGCCTTATTGCGCTCGGCCTTTAAGGCCTCTACCTCCACCAGGATCTTGCGATAGTTCTCATCTATTGCGAGTAGCTCGTCTATATCAATATTCTGGCCCTTATTCTTAATGCTTTCCTTCACCAGATCCCTATTCTCTCTTATGAACTTTATATCTAGCATAATTCTCCTCGCTCAAAATAGATTGCTTCGGGCTTTCGGCCCTCGCAATGACGGTGTTTTCGCCTTATCCTTTAATGACACCCATTGGCCGCATACGGCATACTTTTTTCGATATGCCGGCTCCATCCACTACGCCTACAACCTGTTTAACGTCTTTATAAGCTTCAGGGGCTTCTTCCGCCAATGTCTCCCTGCCGCTGGACATTACCAGTATACCCTTACTCTTAAGTTCTGCGGCAATCGACCTGCCCCTGCATGCGCTTATCGCGGCGGTCCTGGAGAGCCGCCTGCCGGCGCCGTGGCATGTCGAGTAAAATGTCTCTTCGGCTTTCTTCGTGCCGACCAGGAGATACGAATTCCTGCCCATATCGCCGGGTATTATAACGGGTTGGCCTATCTTACTGTACTTTGCCGGAAGATCCGGGTGCCCCGGAGGAAGAGCCCTTGTCGCGCCCTTCCTGTGGACGCACAACGTCCTCTCCTTCTTGTCTATCTCATGCTTCTCTATCTTCGCGATATTATGAGCCACATCGTATATGAGGTCCATGCCCAGGTCCTTCGGACCCGCGTGAAATACCTTTTCGAACGCGTGCCTGGCCAGGTGCATGATACACTGCCTGTTGGCCCAGGCATAATTGGCCGCGCACTTCATTGCTCCGAGGTAAGCCTTACCCTCGCCTGAATTGACAGGGGCGCATGCCAGCTGCCTGTCCGGCACATTGATATTGTATTTCGCAAGGCACCGTATCATCTCTTTCGAATATTCGTCGCATACCTGATACCCGAGGCCGCGTGAACCTGAGTGTATCATCAGCGTTACGAGGCCCTTCTCGATGCCGAATACATCCGCGGCCGCTTCATCGTATATTTCGTCGATGACCTGAACCTCGATGAAATGGTTCCCCGATCCGAGAGTCCCGGACTGGTTCCGGCCGCGCTGATAAGCCCTATCCGATACAGCGTCGGGACTAGCGCCCTTCATCGCGCCGCGATCTTCGGTATACTCCAGATCTTCTCGGACACCATAACCGCGCCCGACCACCCATGCGGCGCCTTCGACGAGAAGCTTCCTCTCGTCCTTCGCGCTCACCTCAATGTCGCCCGTAGATCCTACGCCCGCAGGTATATCGTTATAAAGAACGTTTACGAGATCCGCAAGCTTCGGCAGCACATCATCTTCGTGTAGATTTGTCCTGGTAAGCCTGACCCCGCATCCAATATCATAGCCTACAAATCCAGGTGCTATGACCCCGCCGTCATCGATATCAAAAGCGCCCACACCGCCTATCGGCGCTCCGTATCCCCAGTGAATATCCGGCATCGCAAGCGAATATTTGACTATGCCCGGCAAGAACGCTACATTCGCGACCTGCTCCAGCGCCTTATCGGATGCGATATCTTTCATCATCTCCTCGGAGGCGTATATCACTCCGTCGACGCGCATTCCGGCCTTGGAGCTCTTCGGGATCTTCCACCTGAACTGGTCTAGCCTCTCCCACTGTCCCTGCAAAACAGGCATCGCGCTCCTTATACTGTGTACTGCGCCAGAGGCGCAGTATGGTCGGGTATTTCAGAGAAATACCCAGACCTACACGTCAAATATTATCTCTACCTCGCAAGCCCCATCGGACGCCTTTATCTTCAGGCCGCTGTATGTGGCAGCTTTTATCTCTGTTTTTAAACGGTTCCTGTTGGCTCCCACCGGCCGGCCTGTCGCTCTTGCCTTAAGCCTTGTCCCGGTCAACTCCTCTATCTGAAATTTATAGAATATCAGTTGTTTTGTGTAAAAATTATACAGAAGCTCATCGAGCCATGCCACCAGAAGCGCTTCCCTGTCGGGAGCCTCCAGCTCAAAGTCCTCTACGGTATCGCCGGAAAGGTTTTCCAGATCGGCTATTATATCGAACATCGCGAACGCGGCGTTTTCAAACAATTCCTTCGGATCTTTACCATATACGCGCACGCCTATATCCGCCGTGTGCGGGAATTGCTCATAGCGCTTCATGGTTTAGATTGCTTCGTCAGAAAATAGCCTAACAATATTTTCCTCGCAATGACGGAGTTCTTCTGTAACCGGACTGTTACCATGGTTTTCATATTCGTATTTTACTCTCACGAAAGAGCTCTATCAAGGTATTTTTAAGAGTAGCGGCCTGTCACTCTTTTCAGGAGGGAATTCTTATCATAGACAGGCATAATGCCGTCGCTATCATCCAGGTCTATATCGGGATCTTCAATGGGTTCGAATATCACTTTCTGGTCGAGGCCCCCCAGGACATTGGGCGCGTCCAGAAAACGGGATATCTTATTGAATTGGGTGATGCCTCCCCTGGAGCCTTCGTGGCTCATCGACAGGAAGAGCCTGTTCTTTGCCCTGGTCACCGCTACATAGAACAGGCGGCTCTCTTCTTCTATATCTTCTTCACTGTCGAGGGCGAAGCTCGAAGGCAGCACCCCGTCGACAAGACTTATTAGAAATACCGAATCCCACTCAAGGCCTTTTGAGGAATGTATGGTGGATAGCGTCAGCGGCTTCTCCTCGTGCTTCGCGGAGGGTTCGACCTTCCATACGCCTCTATCCGGAGGCTCTATTGCGAAGTCCGCGAGAAGCTGTTCGAGCTCATCATAGCGCGCGGCTATCTGCCTCAAGGTCTCCAGGTCATTGATGCGAATGTGCCAATCATCAAATTTCTCCTTCATGAGCGGCAGATAATAGTCGAGCGCTATATCGTAAAGAGAGCCGGGAAGGGCCCTGCAGCTCACCGCCGATTTAAGGAATGCTTTTAATTTCCATAGATTTCCGGATGATTTGCCGAACTTGTCATTGCCGGAGAGCGTCTTTCCTATAACGTCCTCCAGAGATGCCTTTGCCATTATATCTTCCGTGATCCTATCGGCAGTCTTTGTCCCGATGCCTTCGATCAAAGTCAGCATCCTGTGCCAGGCGATCTCGTCTTTTACGTTCAATACCACCTTCATGTGAGCCAGGAGGTCCTTGACATGCGCGGTCTCATAAAATTTAAGTCCGCCGAAGACCTGGTATTGAATGCCGTTCTTGCTGAGTTCAGCCTGCAGTGGTATTGAAACATATGCGGAACGGAATAAGACCGCCTGATGGTGCACATCAAGGCCTTCATCTCTCAGCTCTTTTATCTTAGCCACTATCCATGCCGCCTCATCGTAAACATTCTTAAAGAAGCTTAATTTCGGCTTTTCCACACTCTCTTTTCTGGTCGCCATAAGGCACTTCGAGTATTTGTTATCCATATTCTCCAGGACAGAGTTCGCGACATCGAGGATCTCCTGGGTGCTCCTGTAGTTTTCCTCAAGAGTTATTATCCTGCAATTGTCAAACTTCCCGGGAAAATCCATTATATTCTTATGCGAGGAGCCCCTGAACCCGTATATCGACTGGGCGTCGTCGCCCACTATCATTATATTCTTATGTTCTTTAGCGAGAAGATAGGATATGTCGCCCTGCAGCATATTCGTGTCCTGATACTCGTCGACCATCACATACCTGTATTTATCGGAAAGCTTTTTGCGTACTTCATCGACCTCGAGGAGCAGTTTCATGTATACCAGGAGATCGTCGTAATCCATATAGTTCTTATGGATCTTATAAGCTGTGTATTCTCCCTTAAGGGCCTCGATCTCTTTGGCGAACTCCATGAAGTGGGGGTACTCTTTTTCCAGGATCGCGACGATGGAGAGGCCTTTATTGACGGACATGCTTATCACGCTGCGCAGGGTATCTTTCTTTGGCGACTTCTTATCCTTATTGACGAGGCCCACCTTTACGGCGCACCTGTGTATCGCCTCTGCCGCGTCCGATTCGTCGAGTATTGAAAACAGGTTGGATAGTCCGAGGACTTTCGCGTACTTCTTTAAAATCTTAAAAGCGAACGAATGAAAAGTCCCGCCATCGACGCGCCTGCAACGGCTGTCGTGCTTTGTAGCGCGGGTAAGCATTTCATGGGAAGCTTTTCTGGTGAATGTAAGGAGAAGGATGGACTCGGGACGGATGCCGCTCTCTATCATGTGGAGAACGCGGTACTCGATGGCGCGCGTCTTACCACTGCCGGCGCCCGCTATAACGAGAACGGGGCCGTCCATAGTTCTGACAGCTTCATACTGCGAAGGGTTGAGCTTGCGTTTAAGGTCTTCCACTCACATGGCCAAATTTTCACCATAAAATTCAGGCTCTGTGAGTATAGGCATGTAATCCCCCGGTATCGGAATCGGAAAGGTCGCCACTTCATATACTCCGACCGACAATCTGACGGCGCTCATTCCGACGCCTTTCAGGACACCCCATGTAGCGGCCGCAAACAGGCCGAAATGATCATTCACATCCGCAAACTGCGTGTAAAGTTCCAAAGGAAATGTGAACAAATTACATATTCCGCGGCTCAGCTTCTTCACCGGGTCATTACAATACGCCGGGGACGTAAACGCCACCGTAAGCAAAAATACCACCAATGCGATTAAAATAGTCCGTCTGGCCATCTTGACCCCCTTTCTAGTCAGATTATATCACGAAATAGCGCGTTTTTTCGCGGCAATTACAATAATTTCTCTACCCCACCAGTGGCCGGTCAATAAACTAAGGGCGTTCTTTGAGTGGTCTTCGCACCATATCTTAACGTCAAATCCGCTCAATAATCTTTTAAGCGTTTTTCGTGTGGTGACATTCACATGCATCTTCCTGTTGAGCTCGCCGCGATCCATGGCTACCCTGAAAATCTTTCCGGCCAGTTCTTTAAATGACTTAGGCTTATATCTTCCCCTGAGTATCCTCATAGGCCATTTTATACAGTTACCCGGGATGTTCAATATCCGCTTAAGCGGCGATAATATCTTTTCGTAGAGATAATTAGGCGTCATGATGATCAATTTGCCATCGGGCGTGAGAATTTTATCTATCTTTTCGAATCCCTCCTTCAGCTGCCAATCATGCATATGCTCGGCGATTTCGATCATAAAGACGATGTCATATTTATCGGGCGGGTCGTAAGTTCCTATATCGCCGAGAATGGCTCTGGCGGAAGGCCGTAACGCCTCAGGAAGACGCTCGATAGTCCTGGCGGCAATTTCGATAGCTGCGGGGCTGTAATCGATACCGCATGCCCTGGCGCCCCGCTTTACGCAGTAGTAGACAAGTTCCGCGCGGCCGCAGCCTATATCGAGTATATTCTTCCCTTTGAGAGGTCCGGCAAGTCCCAGCGCCCGTTTAAATTTAGGATGCAGGTCGGTTTCAATGTTCCTTTCCCACTCCCTCCAACCCTCGTTATCCTTTAAAAAATAATCTTTATCATAGATGGACGGATCGACGATATTTCGAGGCGCGCGGTCTGTATCGCTTGTGATTTCTTTCAAAATACGGGATTCTCCGATATTCTTATTATTCGATTATTATGGCGGGAGTATTCGTATCTCAATCCCCGTTTCCCAGCATGATTTTAATATCTTTCAGCAGCTTCTCTAAGTTGATAGGCTTGAGGATGATATCGTTCACACCCATTTTTTTAAATCTATCCAAAGTCGGCGGATCATTCCACGCCGTGATCAATATATATAAGGTATCGGGGCTTATCTCTTTGGCTTTTTTAAAGAAATGCTCGCCATCCATATCCGATAATTTGTAATCAAATAATACCAGATCCGGCTTATCTTTTTTAATCACATCCAGCGCCTGGTCCGAAGACATTGCGACACAGACATTGTAATTGAATTCATGCAAAAAATCCCTTAATGATACGATGTACTGATCCTCATCATCCAATATAAGGATTTTACGGGTCATAACAGGCCTCCTTTAAAAACCAGCGTGAAAGTAGTGCCCTGGCCCTCCTGGCTCTCCACTTTAATCCTGCCGTCATTCCTATCAACCATGATCTTTACAAGAGCGAGGCCGAGCCCTGTGCCTTTACCCGGGTCTTTTGTCGTAAAAAACGGCGTAAACAACTTATCCCTGACCTCTTTTGGCATTCCACAACCATTATCAATGACCTTTATGGCAATCTCTCCATTGTCATTCTTATCGACGCTAACTACTATTTTACCTTTTTCACCGGTGATAGCATGAGAAGCATTCTTAATCAGATTGAAAAGGATCTGTTTTAATTGTCCTTTGTCAGCCACTGCATAAACCGGATCACACATAAACTTTTTCTCGATTTTACCGGCAGGCAGGATCATGCCGTGTTTAAGAACCGCCATGGTCTCATCGATAGCCTCGCCGATATTAACCTTATCAAAAACTATTTTTCTGTCCGGCTTCGCGAATTCGGACACCTGTTTTGTGATCTCGGATATTCTCTGAACATTGTCCAGGCAAACTTTTGTGATATCGCTGACCTCCGCCATGATCTCGTCTTTGCTCTTATGATCCATCATGCCTTCTCTTGCCAGTATGCGAAACGTTTCCAGCTTGATCGTTATTATATTAAGCGGGTTGCCAACCTCATGATTTATGCCCGTAGCGATCGTGCCCACAAGCGCCCTCTTCTCCGCGTCCGCCCTTTCATCGAATAGCTGGGCGTTCTTTAATGAAATAGACAGGGCGCCTGATAAGTCGGATAACGTGCCTATATCATCTTCCGTGTAATCTTCGTCGGACTTTTTCTTACCCAGACAGAGAAGGCCTATCAGCTCTTTTTGCGCCAATAACGGGATTATCAACTCAGTGCCCATAACCTTCAGCCGATCTTGCTCCTGTGCTGAGACCAATTCATCGCTATCTGTCCTTATGATCTTACCCGTCTGACTCAATATCTTGATCAACTGTGAGTTGGTCTCAACCTTATACCCTTTATTTTTAAATTCACTGGAGGCGACGAGGTCGTATCTGTTCGTGAATTTATTATGGATAAATATAGCGGCGCTCGTGGGACGTATCGATGACATAAAAAAATCTACCGTTGACTGGGCTATGCCGTTCATATTTAACACCATCGTCTTTAACTCATCCATGAACTCTTTTATCAGATACTTATAATTATATCTTTTCTGGAATAGGTATTTATCAGTAACGCGAACTAATAATATTTCCATGGGACGAACTGTAAAAATTATTACGAGAGAACTGATTGCAAGCCCTAAAAGCCTGCCCCCTGCCAACATTTCCTGAGTTAAAAGAGTTATACTCACAAAGATGCCATATACGATCACAAATAACGACGCGAAGACGACCGTCTTTTTTACGACAACCTCTATATCCATTAAGTGATGACGGATTATCGCGTAAGCTATGGATGCCACATAAACAGAAACGAGGATATTCCCGATGGGTAAAATGTTAACGTCGTACCATAAGGGATAATTTGTGGCGCCACCGATAAACCCTATGGCTGTGCCAAGAAAAACATATAATATCTGATTCCTTTTAAATCCGGATGCTACCCTGTACTCCCTGAACAACAGGACATGAGCATAGAATGTCAAGCCGATAAACATTATCAGGTAAAAAACATACGTAACGCCGGCAGAAGGCCAGTATGGGAAAATCATGCGAGGCTTCACATTTTTGACATACAGCGGGGTAAAATCCAATATTAAGAATATTACGCTCGCAAAATAACTGTAAACGATCGCCCTTATATGCTTTCTGCGTTTATCGATCAGGTTAATACAGAAGTGAAAAAATGTCGGGGGAATGAATATGGCGCCGGCCATTAAAACACGACACCATAATAATGCGGTATTTGCGGTGGTAGATATAAGCCAGAGGAAATAAAAATATGACCAAAAACCTACGCTGAAAGCAAAGTAAGCAAAACTTCTATTTGTCGGGGTTTTGACATTTCGTGACAACACGAAAACGCCGAGCAAAATACTCGTTATAGCATTGATAAGGCCACTGAGGGGAAAATAGAAATAATCCATTACCCTATCCGCTGCCTGTTAACAGCAAATATATACTGCATTATTCCCTGCTGCTCATATTGGATTCTTAACTCTTTTTCTTTAAATCCTGCGTCTAAAAAAATCCTTTTGAATTCACGATCGGTCCTATAATTAAGGTTCCAATCTCCCACCCACTCCATAAAATGTACCGAAGGATTGCTGTATTTATCGTACATGTTTGAAACGGCCAGGATGCCGTTGTTTTTTAGAAGTTTTCTAAGATTACGTATGAGATGGGCTGAGACTTTATGGGAGAGATAATCAAATAATCCCGTCGAATAGATAATATCGTACTTTTCCCGGGATCTCGATTCGATATTTTTTGCCGCTGCCATCCTTAATGCATTTTTTTTATAAAACCGAATACCCGAAAAGTCACTCAGTAATAACCTGGCATAATCTATGGCTTTGTCTTCATTATCGTAGCAATCAAAGCTTATATTTTTGCCCGATCGTATATTGTTCACGGATAGCACTTCTTTTACTTCCCGCGCAGAACCGCATGCAAGGTTCATGATCTTTATCGGACCGCTTTTTTTGCTGGCGATGGAATCAATGATCAATCTTTTAAAATCTTCCTTACGGTTTCTTACCGCGACGCAAACTGCTGACATCTGATAATAATTGTCGAATAACCTGTCGAAACCCGTCGTCAATGGGTTATTTTGGTATATGTCATCTATTATTTTGAAATCTCCGGCATATCCGTACGGTTTACGCAAACTCCATTCTATGTATGTGCCCCTCATGAAGAGCTGCCTGATTTTATTAATAAACAGCCTCTTGAGCTTATAAACTTTATGGGCTTGTCCTTTATTAAAATTGCTCTTTTCAAAATTCATTATGTCGTGGAAAATACCGTTAATTTCGGTGTTGAATTCGCATTGAAACTTACCCCAGTCTTCCGGTTTCCCGGCCAAATGGCGCTCCACCTCCCGCGCTCTCTTCTTATATAGTTTAATTTTAGTCCGTAGCGACGCCTCTATCGCGCATAGGCCCAGGGTTAGCGTTGTGGGTGCAGTTTTTATTTCAAGTTCATCGACTACCATCATCACCCCTATTTTTTATAAGCCCTTGCCTTACGCACTCTTTAGCCACGCTATCCACAAGTTTTTGATTTGATATCCTTAATCTTTCGTCATCCATGGCATTCTGGTTGCAATATCTAATCCCTTCTTTTTCAAGCTCTTTTAATTCGGAATCGGTTTTAGGGAACAGCCCATGCAATATTATTGCTTTAGGTTTATGGCTTGACTTCATCATGAGGCCGGCAAGTTCTTTTGTGTCGTCCATACTGAATAATGAATCGTACATTATGACTATATCCGGTTGGTAATCATACAGATGGTTTAAACCGTCCTCATCGCCGTACACAACCTTTGTTTCGTACTCTCCCTCCACAATACCGGATGCGGCAAAGAAACCACAGGTAAAACCGTATACGATTGGGCTTGGCTCGATAAATAACAGCCTTGCCTTAGGCGTCTTCTTAGACGTTATATCCTCTTTCTCTTTTGACGGGTAGACCCGCGTATCTCTCTTCGGATCATCTATAACATAACGGATCCTGTCGATTAGCTTTGACAGGTCTATCGGTTTTGCAAAAAAACCGTCTACGCCTATATTTTCGACTTCCTGTTTTATCTCTTTATCGTGGGCGGTCATTATGATTACTTTGGCTTTGGAATTACTATTGCGAAGATGTTTCAGAATCTGTATACCGTCAACACCGGGCATTCTGACATCGAGAAGTATCAGATCCGGGCTTTTAATGGAATTGATGATATTTAATGCCTCAGTGCCATCGAGCGCCGTTAACATATCGTAACCTAATGCGGTAAAGAAGCCTTTTAAGCTCATCGTAACTTCTTTTTCATCATCAACTACCAGAATCACGCCTTTTTCTTTATAATCGTTCATCGCAAACATCCCTTTCCGCTTTAATTACCGTTGGCTATTTCTTCGCTATTGGTTATCCAGCCATTTATCAAGCTCATTCTTCCTATACCTATACTGTCTTCCTACCCGATGAGCGGGAAACTTCCCGTTCTTCATGAGAGTGTATAAGGTGACCCTGGAAATCCTCAGGTATTTTATCGCCTCCTGCGTAGTCATCAATTTTTCCATAACCGCCATCCTTTGATAGCCTCCCACCAATTACATGCTTGTATATCATTGTCTAAGCAAGACAATGTAAGCTAAAGTATATCCGATATGCTCAAAAAAAGCAAATGGGTTCACAAGAAAAACGGAAAAATCAGAAATCAGGAGGCAAAAAAGCCCGCCTACCGTAAATCTTTTACATTTACCCGATAGGCGGGCAAAACACTTTGACGCTCATAAGCGTCTTAACAGAAGTATATCATGAATTATGAAAAAAACAAGCTACGCGGGGCGAATATGCCGATATTATATCTACGCGAGCGGTAAAAATATTCTCACTACAGCGCCTTTCCCCTCCTCGCTATCGATAACCAATTTGCCTTTATGATTATCTATGATATTCTTCGCCACTACAAGGCCCAGCCCGACCCCTTTTCCGGGCCGCTTCGTGGTAAAGAACGGCTCAAAAAGATTGGATAATACTTGCTCCGACATGCCGCTGCCGCTGTCTATAACGCTGATAACCCCGAAACCTTCGGCTTTGCCGGTCTTTATGATGACCTTACCGCCCGCGGATGACGCTTCTATGGCATTTTTCACCACATTGAAGATGACCTGATGTATCTGATTCCTGGCGACTTTCATAAGAATTCTATCAGGGCTTAATTCAACCACTATCTCCGCTTTGGTCGTGGTTGGCTGCAGTTTGAATAACGGCGCGACTTCATTCACCAGGTCATTAAGGTTCGTAATATCCACGTTTAATGAGGATGGCCGTACGTATTGCAGTATGTTATCCAGTATCACATTGGCGCTCAAGACCGATTTTTTAATTATGTTAACGTTCTGCTTTATGTCATTGTCAGCGTTCGCCAGTTTTGCTTCCAGATACTCCACTCCTCCCAGGATCACGGACAGCGGATTTTTTACCTCATGGGATATACCTACCGAAAAGCGCCCTAACGCGGCTTCTTTCTCAGACTGCACAAGTTCCCTTTGCGCATTTTTTAGTTTTGCATTACTGTCGGATAATTCAAGGGTCCTGTTCTTCACATCCAGCTCGATCTTTGCCGTACGGCCCAATAATTCCAGTATATGCGCAAATAGCACGATGCTCAGAGATATCCCAAGTATAAGCACGGCCCATGGCCGAACAGATCTGATCTTATAAGCGGCGTAATATTCCGGTGACGGAGTGTAGATCATCTCCCATTCACGGCCGGCAAAATTAATAATTTTTCTCCATATCAGTCCGTCTTTGGGTTCGATAACGATTTTACTTTTTACGAATGCTTGCTTCTTCAGATTATAAAAAAATATGGTCCCTTCGCTGTCAGGATCGCTCTTATCGACAATATACGCGTTAATACCTCTGGGCTGTAACCCTCTCCAGGACATTTCGGCGGTCTTGGCTATGTCAAAAATAAGGGACACAAACCCTTTCAGGGTATCGTCGCTTTGCCTGGCCTGGCCTGACGAAACGTATGTATCGTAGATAGGTATAAAGATACGGCATGCGAGGTTATCGGAATATCCGCTGACCGTCTTGACCCACGCTGTCGCCATCGGCCTTCCTCCCGCCCTGGACCTTTCCATCGCCAGCCTGCGAACCGGCTCGGACGCGGCGTCAAAACCAAAGATGGGCTTATTTTCCTCGAAGGGTTCTACATAATACATGGGAAAATACTCAGACCGCTCCAGACTATTTCTGATAAGGCCTTCCGGATCAAGCTCTGTTATGCAAAAATCCGAAAATCCTTCTTCTCGAACGGCCTCTTCAAATGACCGGCGGTCTATATTTATGACGCGCGGCAGCCAGCTTATCGACATGATGTCATGCTGCCACGAAAAGATGTACTCCGTAATCACACGAAATTCGTCGCGCTCAACGTTTTCACCGGCATAATAAAAACCGGCCATTGTCTGAAGAACGTTCAGGTCATCTATGACCGCCTTCTCAAAAAGTATCGTGCGGTCGCTTGCAAACACGAAAAAGTCATTTTTGGTCATCGCGTTGTCAAGTTTCGAAGCCACGGCAAAACTGAGGACGGACAGCGCCGCTCCCGCGATAAGCACAAAATACGCTATCGGGTAATTCAGTGAAGATTTATTTATTTTCATAACGCTGCTTTCCTGTTATTCAAATACCGCTTAATCTTTAAAAAGAAAATTCCTGAAGCTCCACGGATTCTTCTTGTCGAGATATGAGTCCGGATTTTCTTTGAAAAAGATCTGATAGTTCTTAAATGGCGTCCAATCGGAAGGCTCGGATACGAATTTGCCGAGGTAGGGCCCTGCCTTACTCAACACATAATCGTACGGCAGGTCGTCCGCAAGACATACCCCTTTACGCGGATTCTCTATCGCCCACATAACCGCGGATATGACGCCGGCGGCCACCTGCACCGTCGTGGCGTTTTGATGAGGCACACACTTCCTCGACTCCTCGATGCTTAATATGCTTCCGGTCCACCAGGAATTATACTTATGCCCCATTATGAGCGATCCCAGAATATCTTCGCCTTTTACGATCTCATCGCACATTATTCTCTGCTTAGCCTGCAGCTCGTAATTCCTTGTCCTGAGCTCATGCAAAGAGGAGAGAGTGTCGTCGGATGGCAGATACGCGTAATGCACGGTCGGGCGATAGACCGCTTTACCGTTCTTCCATACGGTCAGATTGTCTGAAATGGAGAATGCCTCGCCGTGACGGATCACCATGCCCACTGTTTCGCAATACGGCACCCATGAGCGCACCCACGTATTCATTCCCATCTGGGAAAAGAAGATCTGATTCTTCGGGCCATATGACGGCGCGTCGAACAATATCGGAGGATTGCCTTCATGAGTGCCCCATCCCAATTCAGCCGGCGCGGTTCCTTCCTCCCGCAGCCCTTCAATGCTCCAGGTACCGACAAATTCATTTATCTCTTTATGTTTATTGGAGATTTGCGTATCTTTTTCGCTGCAATGTATGACTTTTACTTCTAATTCCATAGCCATATTGGCGAAATTTTTTTCATGCAAAAGGCGTTTCAGCGATCTCGCGCTCCTCGCGGATGTGGTCCTATCGCCCATGACCTTTTCAGCTATATCGACAAGGCCTTTTTTTGTAAAGTGCGAAATGAGGCCCGGATTGGCCCCGTGATCCAATACCGCCGTTATCGATTCGTTGTTCCACATAGAAACCATATCGCGTATTTCCATCTGTTTATAATACAGGGACTTTTCGAAAGTGCTCTTTGCGTGGATCGCGGCATAAGGGTCCCACTCCTCGACGGAAGTATTAACGTACAGGACTTTATTGGTATGGCACCATGTGAGCAGTTCGAGGCAGTCGATATTCCATGAAAGGTCTATTAACAACCCTCCCGGATTTAAATATTTGGAAAGTATTTTTGTAAGGTTTATGGGGGTGATCTTTTCCTGGTAATATCTTATGCCTTTTTTTGTCCAGGGCCTAAGGGCGGATTTCTTATCCGCAAAATCGATGATAGTGACATTACTAAAGGGAACCTTTATATTCTCTAAAAAGATCGGCAAAAAACATTTACCTACCGCGCCATACCCGATGATCATAACTTTATTCTTGAAATCCATAGGCGATCTCCTTATTCGATCCGGTAAACAATATCTACTCTATCATTATAATGTCGGGACAATGCTTAATCAACCGCTTTTTTTTGACAGCATGGGAATGGGAAGATATCCTCTAATTCAATCGCACTCTGATCATCCTGAATAACGCCGTCAGACAATAAAATAGGGCCGCAAAGAGCACGATCGTCGCGCCCGACGCCGTCCCCCAATAATAAGAGGCTACCAGCCCCGCTACTCCGGATAATAGACTGATTATGACCGCCCATATCGTGTAGCTTTGTAAGTCACGTGAGATATTCCGGGATGCCGCCGCGGGCAATATCAACAGGGAATTTATTATCAGGACTCCTACCAGGCGTATTGATAAAATTACAACTACCGCTGTGAGAACGGCAAAACTAATCTCGATCAGGAGCACGTTAATTCCGCGGCTGGCAGCGAGTGAAGAATTCACGCTTACAAGCGTAAGCCTGTTCGCGAAAATAATCCAGTAAAGAAAGACGCACAAAGCTATCGTGGCCAGCACAAAGATCTGGTTCGGCGTGACAGATAGTATATCGCCTATCAAATAAGCAGTATAACGCGCAAAGCCTCCCCCGCGGCTCAATAGGACTACACCGAGAGACACCACTATAGCAAAAAATACGCCAAGCACCGTATCGGATGCGGCATTGGTCGCGGCCTTAAAGCACGTAACAGCGATCGCTATGAATACCGCGAGGGCTATCATGGGCAAAGTGGGGTCATTGAATCCCAGGATGACCCCTATGGCGACGCCGGTAAGAGCGGAATGGCCTAATACATCTGAAAAGAAAGCCATGTGCTTATTGATGACCATCGTTCCGATGATGGCAAAGACCGGCGTGACGAGCACGACCGCCAATAGAGCGTTCTTCATGAAGTCATATTTAACCCAGGCAAACGGCAGTATCGACTCTATTATCTTATGCAGGATCTCGATCACTATTGCTCTCTCCCTTTGCCGTCGGCAGACAAATCGTCCATGAATTCCGGTAATTTCGAAATATTCCAAAGGCTGGGGCCAAGCTCCTTAACAAGCCTGTCGTCGGAAAGAACTTCCTTCGGCCTTCCGCTTGCTATGATTGAATTATTGAGCAGGACCATCCGGTCCGCGTGAGGCGCCACGCCTATCAGGTCATGGGTAACCAGCAGGATAGTAACGTCTTTAGCTCTTCTTAAGGAACTCGCAAGCTCATAAAAGAGCGAGAGGCCTTTTGCATCCACCCCCGACATCGGTTCATCCAATAGGAGAAGATCGGGCTCCGGAGTCATCGCCATAGCCAGGAGCACTCTTTGTAATTCACCTCCGGAAAGCTCGCCTATCCTCTTATCCGACAGGCGCTCGGCAGAAACACCCGCTAAAGACGCTCTGATCCTTTCCTTTAAAGACATCTTGATCCCCATACAGACAGGCGCATCGCTGATCGCGGACCCAATAAGATCCGATACGCTTATCGGCGAATCGATATCGTAATTTAATTTCTGGGGGACATACCCGATACGGGGATGGCCGTCGGGTTTGCCCTTTACTTGAAATTTTATACTGCCTTTATAGGGAATCTCTCCCAGTATGGCGCGCAGCAGCGTGGTCTTCCCCGCTCCATTGGGTCCGACGACAGCTATAAGCTCACCGCAATTAACGTGGAGGTCTACATTTTTTAAGATAACGGCGGAACCGAAGTTTACTCCCAGGCCTTCGATCCTTGTGCAGCAATGCTCGCATTTTTCGGCCATCACAACGCCCTCTTAAGGACCGACAGATTAGTTTCCATGATCTTCAGATAAGCATCCGGATCATCCGGGCCGGTTACTGCCGGATCCAATACGTAAACGACGGCGCCGGTCTCCTTAGCAATGGTATTCGCCGCGATTGCCGGATACTGCGGTTCACTGAATAGAGATTTTATACCGCTCTTCTTGATCAAATCGATCGTTTCGGCCAATTCTTTGGCGCTCGGCTCGCTTCCGGGCTCCCTCTCCACTACCGCGGCTATCTCCAGATCGAATTCCCGCGTAAAATAGGAAAATGCCTCATGAAAAGTGACTATTTTGGCGCCTTTGAACGGAGCAAGCTCTGATCTCATGCGGGATCTTAGGTTATCCAGCTTTGCCGTATAGGCGTCCGTATTCACGCGGTATAAATTCTTATGCGCAGGGTCAAACGTCGCCATAGCCCTGCCGAGGTTCCTGACCTGGCTGATAGCGTTGGTAATGCTTACCCAGAGGTGCCCATTCGCGGGCTTTTCACCCTTTCCTGCTATGAGTTGTATGCCGTCGGACAGGGTCGCGATCTTCATCGCCGGATATCGCCGGGCAACCTTATCTATAAATGGCTCCATGCCGGCGCCGCAGGCTATAAAGATGTCCGCATCTGAGAGCTTCTTCATGTCATTAGTTGTGATCGAATAATCATGCAAACATCCGCCGGTGGAAGGCGTCAGGTTTGTTACGGTTACTCCGGGGACATCCTTACAGACGTTGATCGCCATGATATAGGCGGGATAGAACGACGTCAGCACATTTATATTTTTTATTTCCGAAGCGCATATCTCACCCGGCCACATGATAAGAAGCGCGCAGATAATGCCTATCGATCTTCCCATTTTAACCTCATGTCAGCGCGCTTAATGCCCGCCAAAATCCGGAGGCTCCTTATGCCACTTATAGCCCTTTACCGCGTCCTCGTATCCCCTATTGAAAAGCGCTCTCATATTGCGAGGATCGAAATCTTCTTTCTTCGACGGCCTGAAATCTCCCGGGATGAAGGCGAGATTATAGCTGTCTCCCCCCTTCCGCACTAATGCGTATATCCTGTAGGCATCATCGATGCCCTGATAATTTATCATCGTATCGAACGTCCGCCTGGCTATCGACGGCAGGTTATCCTTTACCGCTTTGTATGCCGGATCCATGTAGCCGTTACGTATAATGTAGTAGTCACCCCTTATCTTCAAAGGATCGATGCCGACTTCTTTTGCCGCGGCATCGGACGCCTCGAGAAGCTTATACATCGTGAACATCTGCGTTATGGCGCCTCCGTCGACGTGCATCTCATCGTAAGACTTGCCGCCGGCTACGACGTGAATATAAACGGGTGGGAATATTATCGGGATAGCGGCCGACGCCAGCATCACTTCCCGGAAGAGTTTAAGGTTCCCCTTTACGGCTATGACTCCCATGTCCCATATAGCGAATCTCTGCGCGTCAAGATAAGATGTCCCGATAAAAAGTCGGCGTCCCCGATTATGCTCCACCGCCACTTTCTCCAGCATCTCTTTCGTTAAATATTTTTCGATCAGTTTCTTAAGCGGCCTGCTGGTATCGAGCGAATCCCCAAATAGAACCATTAAAGGGCTTTTTGCCCCCATGACATCCCTTGTCGATATCGTCGTGTATAGCTCCTCTATCATGCCGTCGTATTCTTTACCGAGAAATGCCATTGGCGCCGCAATGGCTCCCGTAGATACGCCTGTCACGATCTTAAAGTTCGGCCGCGAACCTTCTTCCGACCATCCCTTCAATAGCCCGGCACCGTACGCTCCGTCGGCGGCGCCGCCTGAAATGGCAAGCATGGGATAGACCTTATGCCCGTTTGAATCGGACCTATAGTCTCCCGGCTCATCTTTAAGTAAGGCTCGCATTACACTCTTCTGAAAATCCGGATTCGGTATCCCGACTATGGTGCGCACATCGGACATACAATCTACACTGGCTTTACCGACGAGATCCATGGGCAGAGGATGTCTTATGGTAGCGCATCCGCAGAGGATACTGCCGGCCAATATCGCGCATAAGATAAGGCTTGCCCATCTTACATGTTTCATCTTACATCCTTGTTATATGTGCGGACTTACTTAAACACGACCAGTAAAATCGTCGTAACCAATATTACCGTCAAACCGTAAAGCGCCCACTTTATCCTCGATAACTGCCTATCCGCGTGCGCCGTCCACTCGCGCATCTCCTTCAATGTATGCAGTATATGCTCTTCCTGGCTCATAGCGCAGCCTCCTTTTTATTCGGGGATCCGGGATTATTTTCTATAGCGTCGATATAGGTATTAAGCCGGTTTCTCCATCCGCGCGTCCATCTCTGCTCGTTTCTTTCCGGCGGAGAGTTTCTGACGCGTTCCGCTAAAGTTTCCTTAGCGGCCTGAACAAATTCTCGAATTGCCCGCGGGCCATCTTCGGTTCCGTTCATTCGTTCCAATACCTGAAGCAACCCCCATCCTTTCCCTTTATAGCGCTCTGTGGCCAATACGCCTTCGCCGCTAAAATTCACATAATCTACCAGCGCATACACTCCGGCCGGGGTAGA
The DNA here is from genome assembly GCA_018823705.1 of Candidatus Omnitrophota bacterium. Classification (GTDB taxonomy): domain Bacteria; phylum Omnitrophota; class Gorgyraeia; order 2-01-FULL-45-10; family 2-01-FULL-45-10; genus CAIMPC01. The sequence continues at coordinate 33,180 of JAHJHP010000081.1, forward strand.
CGCCATACGGTAAAACTGGTACTCTATGCGGAAACGCGCTTCTTCCGGCGCCGTTTTCAATATTTTTGGCAATGCGTTTTTTAACCGGTTAGCGATGAATATTAACTGTAAGTCCCTGGTCTCCATCAAAAAAGTCCGTAATTCCCGGACTTTTGGGCTTTGAAGATCCCGTAATAACTCGTCTTTGGATTGCCAGGGGCATCGCGATGTTTCCGGATCCCGCAGCCAGTCAGGCAACTCTCTCCGATTTTCTTTAATAAACTCCAATAAATCGGGAAAGCTTTCATCGAAAGGGCCTATTTTATTATCCGGGTACCATATAAAGTGCCCTATGCCGAGCGATATAAAGTCCTCCCCGTCATTCCAGGAGATAAGATATTCATTCTTTCCGCCGCATTCGTTATGGAATATCTTATTTCCTATCCACCCGGCATCAGCATCCGATATGACTATCTGCTGTGTTCCAATAGCGGCTGACACGGATGTATATCCGAAAATCAGCGCCGCAACGACCACTGCTTTCATCAAAGGTATACGATATCCTCTCCGTGATACAATGAAAGAAAAAGCAGCATATAGTCTCTGATATGGCGCGTGAGCAAGAAATTATTGCGTATATGCTCTTTGCCGTTCTCGCCCAGTTTCCTGGCATATTGCGGACTGTTCAACAGCTGTTTTATCGCATAGGCCGCCCCGTCTACCGAATAACATAGCATGCCGGAGTATTTATTCTTTATCTGGAGTGGTATGCCTCCGACATTGGACGCAACGACCGGCTTTCCTTTCCATAAGGCCTCCGCGACGGTCAGTCCAAATCCTTCCTTGAGCGACTTCTGAATAATTACCGTAGAACCCCGTTGCAGCGCATTTACTTCTATGTCATTTTGAGGTAAGAGCAGGATGTGTATATCCGCGTCAGCCTTACTCTTCTCCCTGACCTCATCCAGGACGGCCATACCTTCCGGATCATCGGTAGCGGTGCCGCCTGCCAGAATAAGCCTGCAATCGACATACTTCTTTACTTTCTTATACGCCTCTATCACGCCTATCGGGTCCTTCAACCTATCAAAGCGGGAGATTTGCGTTATTATAGGCTTGTCTTTGGGGATCTTGTACTTTTCCATTACTGAGTCTATGGCTTGCTGGGGGATCTCTTTATTTTTATCACTCAATGGATCGATAGATGGCGCTATAAGAAACTGCCTTATCGGCAATTCCTGCGTAAAGCTCGGGGCAGAAAATACGGCGGAATCGTATTTTACCACAAAGTCTCTTAAAAACTTCCAGACTTTCTGATCCGGGTTTGAAACATCGATATGACAACGCCAGACCCATTTATTACCGCTTCTCTTATTGACCAACATCACCGGCTGAGGATCGTGCACAAACACTATGTCTCCATAAGTATTCAATTCTGCGGCGTTCCGCTGGCTTGTTTCGGTAAAGATATCAAAATCCCGGCGGTCTATATCTTCATGCTTCCCATGAAGCGCGTTATGGAATTTTTTGGTGACTTCAAAGAACTGCTCGCCGCCTTTGATCACATCCCACCTGGCGTCAACTTCGAGCTCTTTTAATAAAGGGATCATACGATTGAGTATCTCCGCTACGCCGCCGCCAACGGCGGTGGAGTTTATATTCTGTATGACCTTGCCCTGCAATTTTTGTCCAAGCAATTTGAGCTCATCTATTACGGGCTTGCCCACGATAGGGATATATTCTTCCAGTTTTGCCATATCATCCGCCGATCTGTTTTTCAACTAACCGAATCATAACCATCCTCAATTCTTCAAGGGTGTGGGTATACGGGTCCAGCCTCGAGATCTCATCAGCCAGTTTTTTGTTGCCGATGGAATATTTTATCCAGTCTGAAAAATCATTCGTTTCCCGCCCGATCCTTAACCGCGCCTCAAAGGTATGAAAATATATGGAATCTGTGGTAATATTTTTCAGCGCCTCCATAAATTCCTTCAGGTCAGTGACCACATAGGACGTGGGCAGTATAAAACTGACTGACTTCATAAAACAGAACGCTTCGTTCTTCTCTAAATGCCTGAATCCGGATAGGAAGTTCTTCTTCAGGTACAGGTCTATTATTTCAACGATGGCATTCCTTAAACTGTTAATATCGCTGAACCGCGCCATATCAATGCTTGCGAGCTGCTCACTCAATTCCTTTTCACCGAGCACATTAGAGATCCAGTACGCAAAATCGTTAGGCGGCTCCGGTGAATGATATTGGCGCTGCTGCAAAAATCTATGGGTATGATGATAGATGCTTGAAACCGGGACCTTTTTAATATGCCGGACTATCTGCCGTAAATTGGAAGCGAACAGGCCGGTCAATTCTGTCAGATTCAGCCTTGTATAGAACTTAAACGGTTCTTTAGCTTTTTGTAATTGCACTCTTCACCTCTCTTAAGAATCTTACCGTCCCATCGGTATCGTCATAGGGCTCTCAAATTTAATCTTTAGCCCTTTTATCTCAAATCCATGATTCCCCTTAATCAAGCAGCGCTTCTACGGAGGCAAGGATCTTACTGATCGACTTTTTATTATTGGCGGCATAGAAACCCGCTATATCGGAATGTCCTCCTCCTTTATATTTCTGCGCCAGGGGCCCTATATCGATATCACCATTGGACCTCAAGCTTACTCTTAACATATCACTGTTATTTTCCCTGAACAGTACAGCGGCCTCAACGCCTTTCATAGAGATCATTTCGCTCGCTATAGAATCAGCATCATAATCCCTGCACCCGGCCATGGTAAGGTTTTTCTTCGTTATTGTCGACCAGACGATCCTGTCCTTTTTTAAGAATTTTGCCCTCAATAAACAAGCGGCTGATAACATCATGCTCTCTTTTGTTCTTGAGCCATAGACCTTATCTACCAACCGGGAAAAATTTAACTTTGTCTTCAGCATCTCCGTGCATATTTTGAAGGTAGCAGGCCTGACATTCGCCAATCTGAATAAGTTTGTCTCCACAATTATCGATGTTAAAATATTCTCGGCGATGTTCCGGGTTATTTTAATATTTAATTCTTTTATAAGAAAACATATTAATTCGCCCACTGCGGCTGCCTGATAATCAACGATCTTCATATCGCCAAATGATCTTCTGAATCTATGATGATCGATCTCAAGTATGGATTTTGCGTTTTTGAATACAGGGATGTTCTTATCCAGAAGATCTATAATGCTGCAGTCAACGGCTATTGCCAGATCTACTTTTTTCTTTATTGTCTTCACTATACCTCCGGCGCCGGGTAAGGATCTATAGTTTGGAGGTATTTCGCCCTGGCATAACATATATACTTTCTTACCAAGGCCGCTCAATGCCAGCCCCAGCGCCAGGAGAGAGCCTATGGAATCACCATCGGGATTTACGTGGCCGGAGATGGCTATGCTGCGCGCGCTCAGTATGCTGCGCCGGATCTTTTTAAAACCCCTCAGGCGCTTATTCATACGCCCTTTTCTTTCTTCTCGGCTTCTATTTTCTCAGTCTCTTTTTTCTCAGCCTCTTTCTTCTCAGCCTCTTTCTTCTCAGTCTCTTTTTTCTCAACATCGATAATCACTTTTATCTCAGGCGCTTTATCACCGGAAAAACGAATATCCGGATCGACTATAAGCTTGGGAATAACGGTAGTTGTTTCCCTTACCGCTGTTAGCTCGATGGGCTCCATTGTGATGTTAAACTTATCCTTAGGCGATGTACTCGGAACCATGACCGAAAGCGATCTGGGCTCGATCCTTATATCGCGTATCACAACTCCTGAGGGTGGTTTTCCTCTGGTCGCTATCTCGAGCGCAATAGTATGCGGTATCAAGGTGTATGAATTCAATAAGATCTGTCCCGGGTCTATATTGACTACGGAAATACCGGAAGAAGTCCGCACCAGGTCCTTGGAAAGCGGGATCTTATTTTCTCCGTCTTTAATCTTAGCCATATCTAAAGAAACTTTGAGCTCTGCCGGCTTAAAAAGATTGAATCCCTGCGCATCGCCGCTCAACGTTACCGCTACTTCCTTCACCGTTGGTTCATTGATGATCCTATTGGAAGCCAGATTGCGATATTCGATCGGGACGACAAAATCTCTACGAATGCTTTCTACGCGGTGCCCAAATGTCATCCACAGGCTACAGGCAATAATTACGGCGATCACTTTCTCTATGAAGTGTTCTGCCAAAAAACGCTTTATCCCCATGCTTTTTTTCTGCGGAAACTTTTTGAGGTAGAAATCCTGCAGCGTATTGTTAATCTGGGTGATATCTTTTAAATGCCTGATCCTGCCTTCATCCGCCACCGAAATAGTCCCCTCCTCTTCTGAGACGACAAGGGAAAGGGCGTCTGTCCGCTCCGTTATGCCCAGGGCCGCGGCGTGGCGCGTGCCCAATCGGCCGATCGATTTGATATTTGTGGAAAGTGGGAGGTGGCAGCCCAATTTAGTTATGCGGGCTCCATCGATGATCGTCGCGCCGTCGTGGCTTGGCGCATGCCGGTCAAAAATACTTTCGAGAAGCACCTGGCTTATCAGCGCATCTACAACGACACCTGCCTCTAAGTGACGGTCAAGAGGGTCTGTTCCCCTGATAACGATCAAAGCCCCCATTTTCTTTCGGGAGAGATCTGCCAGGGCGCTGCTTAGCATTTCTGTATTCTGCGCGAAGGGCGCTACAGCGCGATGTCTGCGCGTTACACCGATAACAGCGATCCTTTCGAAAAAATGACGGAGGTCATCCTGAAAGATCACTACGATCATGATAAGAAAAATAGCAAAAAACGCCTGGAAGACCATGGTGGTCAGATAGAGCCCGAAGAATCGCGCCAGGATATAGATCAGGCCCAAAATGATCATTCCGACCAGGACAAGCCGAACCCGCGCCTTCTTGAGCCAGACAAGTATCAGGTAGATCAAGATAGCGATAACACCTATATCGATGAAATCAACAAATCTGAGACTTTGCAAAAACTCCGTAGCGTAATTAAGTATTTTAATGCTCATATTTTTCTTATCGCCTTTCTCTTTTTAGGAACGCTATATTAAAATATCATCACCCGTATATTTTCCCGGCCAACGCTCCATAACGCGGCACCAGGATCTCTTTTTTGCAATATGCCTGTACTTTTTGCTTTATTTTTCCGCCATAACGGCTATACGCCGTATTGAGCATCTCGCTGAATGTTCCTGCTCCGAAAGGCGACGCGATCTTCTGTTCCTGCCCCAGAAATGATATGATTACTCCGAAACGGCGCCGCTTCCTGCAGGTATACTCAATAGCGATCCACTGGCCTCCCTTATCCCACCAGACTCCTGACAGACTAGAATCCGAAAACATTTTTTTCCTCAAGCTTATCAGATCCTGATAAAGACGCAGGAGATAGCGCCGCTCGTTTCCGGCTTTAGCGTGCCATTTGAGCTTGGAATCTAAAAACGTTTTTTTAGATTCCGGATCGGGAGTCTCTTCCCAGCCAAAAGCCGCAAATTCTCTCTTTCTTCCTTCCTGCACCGCGTGAATGAGGCCGGCGTCCTCGTGATCTATGAAATATTGGAAAGGGGCTCTTTCCCCATACTCCTGTCCCATGAACAGCAAAGGAGTGTTAGCGGATAAGATCAGGAGGACGGCGGCAAGTTTCTGCCTGTCGAGATCGACGAGCGTTGAGAGCCGCTCACCGAAAGCGCGATTCCCGACCTGGTCATGATTTTGGACGCAAATGACCAGTTTTTGAGGCGACAGATCTTTGACGGAATTTCCATGATGCCTTTTGCGAAAAGATGAATATTTTCCGTCATAAACAAAGCCCTCTTTGATCGCTTTTACAATATCGTCAAAGCGCCCGAAATCTTCGTAATACCCCTGCCGGTCACCTGTAAGATAAGAATGCACTGCATGATGAAAATCGTCGTTCCATTGTCCGGACAATCCGTATCCACCCTGTTTTTTTGACCGGATGATCCGGGAGTCATTCAGATCGCTTTCCGCAATGACATGAACGCAACGTCCGAGTTTTTGCGCCGCACTCTGGATCGCGTCATTTAATTCCTGCAAAATATGCCTGGAGCTGAAGTCATAGATCCCATGAATCGCGTCCACCCTCAGGGCATCTAAATGGTACTCGGAGATCCAGCGAACGCCATTTTCGACCACAAAACGCCTGACGTGACCGCTGCCACGGTCGTCATAATTGATCGCGTCTCCCCATGGCGTATGATATTTTTTCGTAAAATATGGGCCAAAGTCGCTGAGATAGTTTCCTTCGGGGCCCAGATGGTTATAGACCACGTCGAGGCATACGGCAAGGCCGGCGCGGTGACAGGCATCGATAAAGCGCTTGAACGCCTCGGGACCGCCGTAACTGTTCTGCACCGCGTAAAGCCCGACTCCGTCATAACCCCAGTTCCTGCTTCCGGGAAACTGCGCGACGGGCATAACCTCGACACAGGTGATCCCGAGCTTTTTGAGATACGGTATCTTCTTAATAGCCCCGGCAAAGGTCCCTTCGGGCGTAAAGGTCCCGATATGCAGTTCATATATGATCAGGTCGTGTAAAGAAAGGCCTTTCCATAAACGGTCTTTCCATCTGTAAGAGTCGGGGTCTACCACCGCTGAGGGCCCATGAACTCCATCTGGCTGAAAGCGGGAGGCAGGGTCGGAACGCTCTTTCGCACCGTCCAGGACATAGCTATATTTCGTTCCGGGCGCTACCCTGATGGCCTCTGTCCTGAAATATCCGTCATCGTCCTTTACCATCGGAATAAAGACCGTCTTAGGGCGAAGGCGGAGCTTCAGATCTACCCGCGCGGCAAGAGGAGCCCAAACGGTGAATGCGTAAAAACCGGACCGGGCCTTCGTCGCTCCAAGGCTTAAGGATCTTTTGCGGGAATGTTTTATACTCATCAGTCTTTAATGTTTGTCAGCAGGCACACAGGCGCATGGAGAAAAAGTTCCGAGACCTTGACCGTTGCCGTATCTTTTCGGGTGACGATATCGACCATGCGCGGCGCTATAACATCTCTCAGCTTTGAGGCCGGAGCAGCATCGATCGGCCACGAGAGTTCCGTGCCGGACCAAAAATCGGACGCGACGTTCGATCGTTTATCGAACGGACAATCCGCAAAGAACCTCCCCGCAACGGCAAGCGCGATCTTGTCGCCTCTCTTGCGGATGAAGGCGACAACGTTACGCGCGCCCTTTCCTTTAACCGCAACGGGTATATAGTCCGCTCCGAGGAAAAGCTCTTTGTGCTCCCGGCGAAAACGGAGCATTTTCCACGTATATAACAGCTTGAGGCTATTCATATCAAAGAGGCCTGAATCCCTCGCTCCTGCCGTGTTGGCCGCAACGTTCGGGTGCTTCCGCTCCACATCCGCCAATAAATGTTTTCTCAGATTAAAATCGACGGGACGCCTGTTATCGGGATCGACCAGGCCGTAAGACCATGTCTCGTTCCCCTGATAAATATCTACGACTCCGGGCGACGCTATTTTAAGCACCGTCGCCGACAGGCTGTTCAGCTTTCCCAGAAAAGAGACCCGTTTCTGGAACGACCTGAAGCTTTTCAGGAAACCGGCGGCGGTTTCATTATTCAATATCGATCTGATGAAACGGTAGACCACTTTTTCGTATTCTGTATTCGGGCGCGACCAGCTTGTGTATATCTTGGCTTCGCGCACCGACTTCAGCGCGCATTGCCCTATCCGCTCGCTGAATTGACGCATCGCCGCGGCGCTCATCGCTTCATCCGGCCAGGCTCCTATCAATGTCTGATAGATGAAGTATTCGGTATTAGCCCTCGGTTCCGCCACGTCGTCGATAGCGGTCTTAAGCTTCCTGTTCAGCTTCCCCCATTCGTCGATCTTCACCTTCCACTCCTCTGGCATCTCGCTCAAGACGTTGATGCGCATGCGCACGTCCTCGCTGCGCTTTGTATCATGCGTTGAAGAGGTAATCATGCTGTACGGCCAGTGCTTGTTGCGCGTGATGTTATGCTGATGAAAACTCTCCGATGTATGTCCGAAATAGAACGGGGCGCCTCCTACCTCATTGAGCGACAGGAGCCTGTTATAGACGTAGAACGCCGTATCCTCAAGGCCCTTGGCCATGATAGGACCGGTCAATTGCTGAAATCTGAGCAGAAAATCGCGATAGAGGCGCGATTCCTCGCCGCCGGGTTCGGTCTTCAGGTTGAGAAGCAGCGCTTCCCGAAGAAAATCATATACGGCGGGATTAAGCGCGGGGGTCTTCTGTTTGGCCCGATCGACGGCGATACGGATGTACTTTTCATCCCTCTTCGAAACGCTGGTGCTGTCGGGAGAAACGTACGTCCTGTAGACAGGGAAACAGGCGATCACCTCCCTGATCGCAAGCGTAAGATCGTTGCGTGTGAAATCCCTGAAACACCTGTTCATCTCCGAGATGCGATCGAGTCGATGTCCCAGGGCGTTGATCTCGCCCGCCATATGCACCAGGCCGAAGAACTTCTTCTTATTGTATACGAGCTCTTCAAAATCGATCCTGTGGCCGATATAACTTTCGTAAAGTTTCGCGAACTTGTTTTCATTGCGATCATCGACAAAGATACCGTTCAGGACATTCAGGTAATCATACCCGACGGTGCCGTGGATATCACAGATCTCGGGTAACGGCTCTTTGCGATCAAGTATCTTTTCCGCTACGACATAAATCACTGTCTTGGACGAAAACTCATTGATGAGCAGGGTATCGAGCGCCAGGCGGACCGCATCAACATCAACGGCTTCGGCTTCCCGGCCTTCCGCGCGCGCGCGTTCTTCGGATTCTTTGAGCGCCATCTGCAGGAGATATTCCCTCTGCAACCTCCTGAAATAAGCCGGCGGGTCATAGAGACCGTCGGGATGATCGATACGCAGGCCGTGGACCTTACCCTGCCGGATCAGATCGAAGAGCAATTGGTGATAATGGCGAAAGACCTCCTCGTCCTCAACGCGGATAGCGGCAAGTTCATTGATATCAAAAAAACGGCGATAGTTGATCTCCTGCGAGGCCACCGACCAGAGGGCCAGGCGATAATGCTGATAATTGAGCAACTGATCCATAGGGTCAAAGCTTCTCGGGTCGGCCTTGACCCCGTTAAAAAATACAAACAGGCTGTCGACAAATTTCCGAACTGCCGGCGATCGACTCACGAGCGAATTCAGGCGCTGCTTGGCGATATCTTTTTCACGGTTCCGCTCCGTCATCTTTTCGGCGCTGCAGTCCGTGGCGGAAGGAAGGTTCTTGAACGCCGTGATAACGCTCAGGTATTCCAGATAATCCGGGTGCTCACCGGTAAGCTCTTTCTCGAGATCACCTATGGCATGCTCGAGTATCTCCGGGTAGGTCTTAGGGTCTATCGGGAAACGATGGTCATGATATACGATCGAAAATTCACCTTTCTCGAACGACAGCCTTATCTCCTGGTTCTCCAGTACCCTGCCATACAGGTCTCCAAGCACCGGCAGCAGGACCTTGCCTTCCAGCTCCTGCTTTACAGGTTTCCAATCGATATCAAAATACCGCGCGTACAGCGAGCTGGGCCCGTTCTCGAGGACATCGAGCCACCAGCTGTTGTTATTGCCGCTAACGCCCATGTGGTTCGGCACCACGTCGACGATCTGGCCCAAACCGTTCTTAGCAAGCGCGCCGCAAAACTGCTCATACTCCTCGGGCGAACCGATCTCGGGATTGATGAGGTTCGGATCGGTAACGTTGTAGCCGTGCACGCTTCCCGGTGAAGCCTGAAAATAAGGCGAGCAATATACGGCCTCCACCCCGAGTTCTTTAAGGTACGGAAGGATAATTTCCGCGTCTTTGAACATAAAGTCGCGATTCAGCTGGATACGATAGACGGCCGACGGAATAAATATGGATCGCAGCTTCCTGAGTATCAGAGTCCTCAATTTTTCTTCGCTGAATATTATTTTGACCGGTTCTTTCTCCATCGCTACGCTTTCTTTAGTTATGATTGTCCGATCCCCGGGACCCTCTCCACCATTATCAATGCGGCCAAAGAGCGGCTCCGTACCTTGAATTCCTTTTTACCGTCAAGCGATCTTGTCTCGCCATGCTCTTCATAAGTATCGATGACAAGTTCCCAGTAGGCATTATCCTTATAGCCCGGAAGCGTAAAGACGACGTCTTCATGCGATGCGTTCATCAGCAGGAGGAGTGTATCTCCTACGATCCGCTCGCCGTGCTCATCGGTCTCCTGGATAGCGTCGCCCGCCAGGAGCACGCCCAGCGATTTGACATGAGGGGCGTTCCATGACGCATCGTTCATCTCGGTCCCGTCGGCATCGATCCAGGTGATGTCCTTGATACCCGAGCCGCGGATAGGGCGTCCCTGAAAAAACTTTCTTCTCCGCAGTATAGGCTGCTCTCGCCATAAGCGGATAAGCCTGCCGGTAAAATGAAGGAGCTGCTTCTTCTCATCCGTAAGCTGCCAGTCGATCCAGCTCAGCTCATTATCCTGACAATAAGTGTTATTGTTTCCCTGCTTGGTCCTTCCTATCTCATCTCCGCCAAGGATCATAGGAACACCCTGAGACAGGAGGAGCGTTGCCAGAAAGTTCCTCTTCTGCCGCCTTCGAAGCGCGGCTATCTCCGGATCGTCGCTGGGCCCTTCGACGCCGCAGTTCCAGCTGTAATTTTCGTTTGTTCCGTCCCCGTTATCACCGGCATTCGCCTCGTTATGCTTTTCATTATAACTGACAAGATCCTCAAGCGTAAAACCGTCATGGCAGGTGACAAAGTTAATGCTCGCGTACGGCCGCCGTCCGCTCTGCTCGTACAGGTCACTGCTGCCGCTCAGGCGGGTCGCGAATTCTCCGGCCGTGCCTCCTCCGTCGCCCTTCCAGAACCGCCTTACCACATCACGATACCGCCCGTTCCATTCGGTCCATCCGACGGGAAAATTGCCTACCTGATACCCGCCCTGCCCGAGGTCCCACGGCTCCGCTATCAGTTTGACCTGCGAAAGCACGGGGTCCTGGCAGATGACGTCGAAGAACGCGCTGAGCCTGTTCACTTCGTATAGTTCCCTGGCGAGCGCGCTCGCCAGATCAAACCGGAAACCATCCACATGCATCTCGAGCACCCAGTAACGCAAACTATCCATGATCAGCTGAATGACCCGCGGATGCTGCATGTTGAGGGTATTGCCGCATCCGGTAAAATCCTCATAATACCGCTTATTTTTTCCGGAAAGGCGATAGTACGTAGCATTGTCCGCGCCGCGAAAGGATAAGGTCGGCCCCATCTGGCTGCCTTCCGCGGTATGATTATATACGACGTCAAGGATCACTTCAATGCCGGCTTGATGGAACGCGTATACCATCTTTTTGAATTCATTGACGTCCTCCTGGACAACGGTCGAGGACGCATAACGCACATCGGGCGCAAAGAATGAAAGCGTATTGTATCCCCAATAATTGGTCAGCCCTTTTTCAACCAGATCCCTGTCATCCACATGGTGATGTATCGGCATCAGCTCTACGGCGGTGACGCCAAGCTCTTTAATATACTTTATAACGGTATCGGTCGCCAGGCCCGCATATGTGCCCCGGAGTCTCTCCGGCACTTGCGGATGCGTTTTTGTGAACCCTTTTACATGGAGCTCATAGATAAACATCCGATGCCAGGGTATCGCCGGAGGCGCATCCTGCTTCCAGTCAAAACTTTGGTCGATAACGGCTCCCAGCGGCGCGAATATGGCATTGTCGCGTTTATCAAAAGAAAGGTCTTCTTTTGGGCTGCCGATCTCGTATCCGAACATCTCGTCGCTCCAGCTGACACGCCTGCCGATCGCCTTGGCATAGGGATCCAGGATAACCTTGTGCGCATTGAACCGATGGCCCGCTTCCGGCAGATACGGCCCATGGACCCGGTAACCGTAAAGCTGTCCGGGGCGCACGTCGGGAAGATAACAGTGCCAGACGCCGTCGGTATATTCCGGCATTACGATCCTGAGCGCCTCAGGCTTACTGTCAGCGGAGGTAAAGAGACAGACCTCCACTTTCTCGGCATTCTCTGAGAAAAGCGCGAAATTGACCCCCTGGCCATCCCAGAAAGCCCCCAGCGGGCCCGGGCGCCCGGGCCAGACTCTCATCTTTGTCATAGCTCTGTCCATTGCCCTTATACAAAATAATATTTAACACGATATGGCACACTCATGAAGACATCCGCATCTTTAAGATCACGGAAGACCTGCAGAAATTCCTTTTCCGGTATTATGCCTTATTTTGTAACAGCTCAGTTCCAGAAGAGTCCTGTCATTGCGAGAAGGATGCTGTAAGACTGTTTTCCGACGAAGCAATCTCGTTTTTGGGATTGCTTCGTCAGCATACCGGCCAACCACAGCTTCCTCGCAATGACGGTTCTTCCGTCGAGTTATTTCTGAAGCTGAGCTGTTACCCTATTTTGTATGTTTCAGGCCTTTTAAATACTTATAATAATCGCTATCCGTGGTCAGGATAATAGTAGAATTCTCATCGATCGTATGTTTATAAGTCTCAAGAGTCTTCAGGAACGAATAGAAATCAGCGTCCTGGGTGTACGCCTGGGCATACAAACTGATCGCTTCGGCATCCGCCATTCCTACGATACCTTGCGCCTGGCGATAGGCCTCTGAGGTAATAAGTTTTAATTCTTTGCCTACCTGCCCCTCTATTTCAGCGGATTTTCCCAGGCCCTCTGAACGATATTTTTCCGCGGCGCGTTTTCTCTCGGCGATCATCCTATCGTAGACCTTATTGCGCACATCGTCTACGTAATTAACGCGCTTAATGCGCACATCTACGATATCGATTCCATACTGAGGGGCAAGGACTTTTGCCTTTTCCAGGATAGCTCGCGTAAGTTGCTGCCTGCCTACCTCAAGGCGCTCAAGCGCCTCTTCGCTGACGATCGCGTCCTCCCCTAATTCTTTAGCCTCCAGGATACGGTTTGTGTTCCGCACCGCTTCGACCAAAAGATGATTTGTAACAGCGTCCCTGGTCGCCGAGTTGATGATATCGTCTAATCGGCTGTTTGCGCTCATCTCATTACCTACTGACTGTAAGAATTTAAGGGCATCGACTACCTTCCAGCGCGCGGTAGTATCCACCCAGATATATTTCTTGTCCCTGGTCGGGATCTGATTGGGATCTCCGTCCCAGTCAAGAAGCCTCTTTTCGAAATAATCTGCCTGCTGAATGAAAGGTATCTTATAATGCAGCCCCGCGGAGGTTATCGGCTGCCCCACCGGCTTGCCAAACTGCGTAATGACTACCTGTTTGGTTTCATCGACTATAAACAACGCGCCGCTCACGAACGCAACTATTACTAAAATACATACGCCCGCGAAAAAACCTAAAATTGGCCCCAGTATTCCCTTTTTCATTTTTTTACCTCTCTTGTCGCGCCTAAATTTAACAATGGTAAGATCGAAGACTGCTGAGGATCTATGATATATTTATCTCTTGCCTTAGGCAAAACCTCCATTAACGTCTCTAAGTATAATCTTTTCTGAGTTATCTCCGGCACTTTTTTATATTCAGCCAAAGTCGCCAGAAATCTCTCGGCTTCGCCCTTGGCGCGGTTTATCTTATCCAGGGAATAACCTTCTGCCTCACGAATAGTCTTTTCTGCCGTGCCCTTGGCCTTTGGGATAACCTTATTGTAAGCTTCCCAGGCCTGGTTGATCATCTTCTCTTTTTCCTGCTTGGCTTCATTTACCTCGTTAAAAGCCGCCTTTACCTTTTCAGGCGGATTCACATCCAATAGCTTTACCGTCACAACCTTAATACCCACCTGATAGTCATCTAAAATTTTCTGCATTTCAACCTGCGCCAGATGGTCTATCTCTTCTCTCTTTATGGTGAGGACCTCATCCACGCTGTAATCTCCGACAAGCCGGCGCATCACTACCTCAGAAATATCGCGTATAGTATCTACGGGATCTCGAACCGCAAAAAGCAGCTTTGTGGGGTCCTGTATCTTAAACTGCACGATCCAGCGCACATCTAAAATGTTCAAATCTCCTGTGAGCATTATAGATTCTTCAGGGTACTCCGCGGAAGAATGCGCTGTGCTTGCCCCTGCGCGCAAGGTCCTGACCCCGAACTCTTCTTTAAAGATCTTCTTCACCTTAACGGGAGTAACTTTATCGATACCAAAAGGTATCTTTGTGTGTAAACCCGGCGAACTTTGGCCGATGTATTTGCCAAACCTTTGGATCACGCCTACCTCATCCGGCCCTATAGAATAAATTACCCCCTTCAGTCCTATCAGAAGAAAGAAAGTAAGTATCACCCAGGGCAGAAACTTCAAAAGATTGCTAAATTGTTCCTTCCCCACATCTATGATCTGTTCCGGATTTGGGATATTGTCTTTCCATTCCATATTATACTACCTCCTTTTTTTCAGAATCAGCCGTATTCACGTAGAGAGTCTGCGTGGGATAAGCAAATTCGATCCCTCTTTTTTCGAACTCCTCCCTGATAACGAAATTAATCTCCTGCTGGACATCCATGTACTTATTGTAATCGGCGCCGACCACATAATATACGATCTCGAATATCAGGCTGAAATCACCGTAAGAAAAGAAGTGAGCGCGGTCAAAAATCACATCTTTGACGTTTTTTATGACGCCTTCCATTATCCCCGGTATCTCCTTCAATTGTTTTGTGGATGTCTGATAAACTACCCCTAATTTGAATACGACGCGCCTCTTCTTCATCAACTTATAATTCCGCAGACGCGAATCCGTAAGGTCGGAGTTGGAAAATATCAGCACCTCGCCGCCCAGGCTGCGTATGCGCGTGGTTTTTATGCCTATATACTCTATCGTGCCCATATAATCCCCGGCTATAATAAAATCTCCGATCTTAAAAGGCCTGTCGAAAATTATGGAAAAATAACTGAAGAGGTCTTTCAGGATAGCCTGTGCGGCCAACGCCACAGCTACGCCGCCTATACCCAGGCCTGCGATAACCGCCGAGATTTTAAAGCCAAGATTGTCCAGAAAGAATATGATCGCCCCGCCCCAGGCCAATATTTTTATAACTACCAGTATTCCCTGAATGCTGTGCTCAAACGCCGCGTCATAACCGCTTTTGACCAGATATGTCTTGAGGCCATATTCGACAAGCATGATCACAAAGCGAACGACGAAAACGACCACTATAGCCAAGCCGAAATAATTCATGCCTCTTTCAAGATAAGGATGGAAAGCAAGGCTCTTTATGGATATATAAACGGCGAGAAGATACAAAAAAGGCACGGCAAGCTTTTCGAGGACAATCACCAGAAAATCATCTATTGTTGTGGCGGTCTTTTCGGAGATCTTTTTGATATGTTTTATAATATGGCGTATGACGATCTTAATGATAAGAAAGCTGACCAATAACGCGATGACTGCCGTTAAATAATCCGATATCTTATTTCCCAAAAAGTAGTAACCAAGGATCGATATGTTCATATTTTCCCCGTCTATTTTTAATAAAAAACCACCGTCCGATTATTCCCCTATAACGCGGAGGAGCTCACGTTAAACGATTATATCTCCCGCCTTCCGCAAAGCATATTTTGTAAGCAAGGGGCCGAATAATTCGTAAATAACGGTAGTCGCCACTATGGTGGTAAAGATTATATTCCCGACCTCCGGAAAATCATTTTTGGCGATAAGCGCGCAACCCAAAGCGACGCCTGCCTGAGGGACCAGCGCATAACTAAGGTACTTTCTCACACTTGTTGAGGCATGAGCAATCCTTGCTCCCAGGTTTGCCCCAAGCATCTTACCCACTACCCTGAAAATAAGATAAAACAGCCCGAGCATACCGATACTGCCCAATACTTGCACCTCTAAATTTGCCCCGGCCAGGACAAAAAAAAGCAGGAATAGCGGCGAGGCTATCATCTTTAAACTGTCGAAGAATTTGAACGAATATCGGTTGATATTGACCAATACCGTCCCTAAAAACATGCTGGCCAAAAGAACGGACAAATTGAGCCAGATAGCAATGCCGATATTAATAAATACCAGGCCCATGGTAAGTATCAGCAGCTCTGTCGGCGTATGTATAAATCTGTACAATACGGACAGGAGGAACGCCGATAAAGCGCCCAGCACAAATGCGCCGCCTATGCTTAATAGTGACTCCCCCAATACTTTCAACAGGAAAAACGGCGCTACCTGATACGCGTAGATCGCCTGCGCTATCGCCAGCGAAACAGCGAATATTATAAGGCACCAGGCATCATCAATCGCTACCACGCCTAAAAGCGTATCGGTAAAATTACCTTTTGCCCGGTATTCTCTTATCACCATGACCGTTGCGGCAGGAGCGGTCGCGGATGCGATCGAGCCGAAGAGCATGGACAGATAAAACGGCTGCCGTAATATCAGATAAAATATCGCTGTGACCAGTATCCACGCCCCACAGGCCTCCAGCACGGAGATCCATAATACCGATCTTCCTATGCGGCGCATCTGATATCTCGAAAAATTCTGGCCGATACCGAAAGCGATAATGCCTAATACTATATTTGAGATCAATCCGGAAGAGGCCAGTACTGCCTTAGGCACGACCTTCAATAATGACGGCCCGATTATGATACCCAATAACAGGTAAGCGGTTACCGCGGGGAAACCAATCTTCTTTACCAACTTTGCGGATAACAGGCCCGCAAACAGAATGAACCCTAATCCGAGGACCGTATTCATTAAATGATCCCCTTGTGACGGAAAACCGCCTTAAGAATATCGAATACGCCGATCCTGCCTACCAGCTTGCCCGCTTTGTCAGTAACGGCAAGCTCTTCTTTCAAGTGCAGTCTCATCAGATCATAAGCTTCCTCCACCAGGGTGTCGTCCGTAAGAGAGACGTATTCATGCTCCATAAGATCTTCGACAACCACCAGGTCTCCTATTCCCTCTGAGACATCTATTTTGAATATGTCCTGATCTTCTTCGTCCAGGAAGGGTACCAGCCTCAATACATCGGGATGGTATGACCGGAATGCGTCTATCAGATTGCGGAACGAAACAACACCCACGAGGCGGTTATTTTCTTCGATAACCGGTACCAGAGGAAATATATGAAAATTCTTAAAGCTATTCAGGAGCTCTCTTAGCTTGGTAGAACGTTTTGCTGAAATAACATCTGTTGACATCACTTCCCTTACTTGCATTATCTGCTCCTTAAGCTGAAGGCGTGCAATAAAAAACTGACGAACTTGCTAAGTTAAATCCTGTCTTACAAACTCCCGCCCGGATTAAACAGCAGGCACTCGTCCCGTAAGAGTGCCTGCCGCGTATAAAAAAATATTACTTCTTCTCGTAAATCGATAAGACATCCCCTGTCACGGGATCTACAAACACCCATATGTCTTTCTTGGCATCTTCATAAAAATCGAAATATACGGCCTGGTACTTGTAGTTTTCGAGTATACCGTGAGGCAGGTAACCGTGATTATTGTCATTTGGCATCTTCAATACATACAGACCCCAATCCTCCCATGTTTTATTGCTCTCATCATAGAGAATATTGCAATCGACAACAATTACGCCCTTTTCTGCCAGTGTTTTCTTAGCCTTGTCTATGATCTCTTCCTTGCTGAGATCTGCCGCTAACGCAAACGACGAAAAACCTAATACCACTATCACTGCGATTACCGCCAGCCTGGACAACATCTTCATCCTCTCCTCCTTCTTTTTCTGCACCTACCGACGTTCGATCATAGACATTTTTCATACCGCAAAATCGCCTATGACCGGCCCTCTATCGACCTGTAATCAATTTAACATCATAGGCCATGCCTTGTCAACATCCTTTACTTTCCATCTATCAAGAATGCCGGGTAAGGGGGCTCTTGTTTATACTCTACCACGATTCGTTAACTGACTTAGAATATTCATCTTCCGGCATAAGCGGCTTATCGAGCTCCGCCTGAAGATCATCCGGGATCTTTCGCTTCGTGGCTATCTCTTTGCCGGCGCGCCTCAGAAGATCTTTGTAATCGCTGAGCACCGGCTTAAGTTCCGGAGATTCCGAGGTCAATAACGGCCCCTGCCCTCTGTAGATCTGCGCGATTATCTCGGCCTTGTTATTGCGGATACGGCGCTCGCAAGCCAGTCGTAATACCGCGAATTGGTCCTTCTCGGGGAATCCGCAGTTAGACACCCAGACGATCGCCGGGTATTTGCCATAGCGCGCCGCGTGGCGCGTCTGGCCCGCGTCACCCATCTCGAACTGCGGGCAGACAAGCGGAATGCTCCTGTCCATAAAATCCTTCATGATCCCGGTCACGTGATCGATATAGAGGGGGCTCGCCATGATAACTATGTCGGATGCCATATACGATTTAAGAAGGCTCTCCATGTCATCCTTTAAGACGCATTTGCCCGGCGTCTTCGTCCAGCATGTAAAGCATCCGATGCAGTGGCCTATCTTCTTCCCGGCCAATAAAACGTTTTCCGTCGCGGCCCCCGCCTGCGCCGCTCCTTCCAGGAGCGCTGATACCATTACATGGGTGTTGCCGCGATCGGCTTTGGGACTTCCGTTAAATGCGGATATCTTCATCAAATACCTCCTCAGTAATCGATTTGGAAATTGGTGCCTGGTGCCGGTGCCTGGTGCCATCCTACTTGGGGACACCCTGAAATTGACAGGGTGGCACTTTGTGGGATGGCACCGACTTTGATTAATTTACACAATATATTTATTCTATTATTCTTCCAAAAGACGCAATAGATCTTCTTTTTCCATCTTTTTTAAGCATTTCAATACTTTTTTCCGCCAGGCCGGTAATATTGAATCAAATGTTATTTTTATGACCGCCTTCTGCCCTTTGTCCAACACCGCCTTTAAAATCCGCAGCGCTCCTTCGATATCCTTAGCGGCTTTATCTTTGTTTCTTCTTAGCGTAGCTATTATTAGTTTATGGAATGCAAATACTACCGGATGTGGCAAAGAGATTTTAATTCCAGCGATTTCCGTATGAATAATTTTCTGGGTAAGCAGGCTTAGATACCTGAGAGGCTGGGCATTAATGCCCAGTTCTTTTAATGGAAATGGCTTATTAGAACCTCGGCCTTTCTCAGGAACCAGAAATTCTATGGCGAGCTCCGGGTGTTCCAGTCTTATATAGCCTTCTCTTCCTTGGAAACCCACCACAAACCCAAGGTCTTTTAATAACTCAACCACATCAACCTTGGCCTTGATCCTAATACGCCCAGGAACCATAAAATCAACGTCTCTTGTCCTTATAGAGGTTGCATATTTTATAGTCTTAAAGTAATCCTTATAGAATGGTATGCACCAACTACCCACAAGAATGAGATCCTTTAATACCCCTGCTTTATTTAACCTACGAAGGATCTCAACGCACAACTCATATTGCTTCTTTTCCACGTAAAGAACTCCTTAGATATTTAACCTGTTTTTTTACCTGCGATAATAATTTGCGATACTTGGCTCTATATTCTTTAACCTCTTTGTATCTTTTTACCTCTTCTTTTGGTACCGCACCCTTATAAACGTATTTTAACTTGCCCTTCTCTCTACTGACTAGATAGTAATACTTATGCCCCTTTATCTTCTTTACGGATAGACATCCTTTTGGCAGTTTTCTAAGCGCAGCATCATACTCCTTCTCCATACGCAGAGAATTCTGCAATTCTTCGGCTAAAGCTCCTTTAATTACACCTCTCATGTTTCCTCCATTGTTAACCAACAACCTGATTAATAGTATACATTGTTGGTTAACAAATGTCAAGAAATGAGGTTAACCAACAGAAATTATATCTATCATTTCTGTTGGTTAACTTGTTCGCTAGTGGGACTATCAGACAATCGGGGGACACAATACCTATTTATATAGGTGCCTGGTGCCATCCTACTTGGGGACACCCTGAAATTGACAGGGTGGCACTTTGTGGGATGGCACCGACTTTGACCGACTTTGATGGATGAGTTTTGAAAATGTCCCTTTATTCCTAGCTATTGACCCATTACCTGAACTATGACTTCTCGCTTGCGCGGGCGATTGTCGAACTCCGCCAGAACTACCTGCTGCCAGGTACCCAGCAAGAGCTTTCCTCCATCGAAAGGAATAGTAACTGATGGCCCCTGCAGGGCCGCACGAAGATGGCTAAAACCATTGGCGTCACCCCATGTATCGTCGTGATGATAAGATTTTTTCCTGGGAATAAGCTTCTCGAAAAACTCCCGAATGTCTTCAACGAGTCCGGGTTCGTACTCGAATGTAGTAATAGCTGCGGTTGAGCCTACGACAAATACCGTAACCTGTCCATGCTTCAACCCCGTAGCATGCAGGATATCTTCTATCCTGCCGGTAATATTTACCAGATCCGGATCGCCTTTAGTATCCAACCCTATCTTTTCGGTAATGATTTTCATTACGAATTTCTCTTTGTGGGACAGCTACCGAGCGCCAAATAATCCTCCCCCGATAATCGGAAGTCCATGCTCCATATTTTCAAAACAAATATACGGTCGTTTATCTGCCTCAATTATAACGCCGGATGTACGGCGTGTAAATACTAATCACTACACCAGGCGAAGTACGTTTCCCAAACAATCGAACGATTATTTGTCACTCTTATTTCAAGCTACGGTACCAACCATTTTTGGGGGGAAGGATTGTTTGGTGGGGTCGCTACGGCTCGCTGCGATCATTGGACTGGCTACTCAGCATGTCGGCATCAATTATTTTTCTTGGTCAATGCTTTGCCTATCAGTATCATGACAACCACTGTGATCCCAATTCCAACAATAGCAGATATTGTATAGGCAATGCTTAAGTGTGGCAATCCTTTCTCTTCCCATCCTTTAAAAGCATAATCAGGAATAGGCGCACTCCAAAGGCTGGCGAGCTTTTGAAGACCTTGCGGGATATAGCCTACGAGTTTCTGCATCTCGTCGGCACCCCATTCACCCCATGCGGACCCTGCCTTAAAATGCTCGGGTAGTATAAGCCCTACCGGAGAAAGTATGATCAGTATAGCGAGCCCTATCCAAAGCTTTGTCGTAACCTTCATGGCTATGCCCTCCCTTCTTCGATAAGTTCCGGCGCCTGTTTCTGTAAATATTTTATCACGAGCGCTGTCACGATTGCTTCCACCCATCCGAAAACCAATATATGCTCGCCCAGCATTGCGGGCAAAGCTACATTTAGTCCATAAGGGCAGTATAACGCCTGTCCGTTTGCGGTATGATGCAAAAGTGGCTGAATACCAAACTCTAGTCCGGCTAAGGCAGCGGCAATATTAATCCCTACATAGCCAGCGATGCCTGCAGCGATAACTCTTCTATTTGAATCAATGGGAGCATTATAACTGATTATTTTGTAAATATAGTATCCGGCGAACGGAAGTACAAAAGCCATATTAAAACAATTTGCGCCTATTGCTGTAATTCCTCCGTCACCGAATAGAAGCGCCTGGACTACAAGCGCTACTGTAATGGCGATAGATGCCGCCCACGGCCCGAGAAGTATCGCGACGAGGACACCGCCTATCGCATGCCCGGTCGTTCCTCCCGGGATCGGCACATTGAACATCATGATCACAAAGCTAAATGCCGCACCTATGGCTAAAAGCGGCACCTGTTTCGCATTGAGTGTCTTTTTAACAACTTTAGAGGCTATCGCCCATATCGGTGTCATTACAACATAGAAGAATCCGCATGTCGTTGGTCCTAAATATCCGTCCGGTATATGCATATCTATCCCTTTCTTTTTATGTTAAAAATCTAACTGCCCTCTTACGCCATACACAAATATCGTATTGTCATACCCCTGATACGGTTCGCTTATGCCGTGCGGATTCCATATCCACTGGAAATCGGGGCTTATCGCGAGATTCTTTGTAATCTTACAGTTATAATAGACTTCAAAATGCCCTTCGGCGGCTCCGCCGGCGCCCGCGGCTAATGCCGCGTCGGAATCTTTATATTTCTTGCTCGGGAGCGCCTGCCCTATGGCAAATGCCAATATATCATCTTCTCTCTTCCAATATTTACCGGTCATCTGAAATCCAAGTGCCCACATTCCTTCTAGCGGTGCGGCATTAGGATTTGTACTGACTATGTTGATATCATGTTTTTCCCAGCCCAACCGCGAGAAGACACCAAAGACATCCGTTATCATCTGGTCAAAGCTTAGGCCGAATCCGGTATTCTTTTCTTTGGAATCATCCGCGGCAGACTCACCCTGCGTCACAAGCTTTGAATGGTCAAGCCCATTATACCACCAGTATATCCTGTAATTACCACCCCACATCTTTTCGTCGTATCCAAATGCTTTTACGGGGATAAATGTAAGTTCCGATGATATGAATGGTTTATCAAATATATCACGGTATGTATTGTTGGCGTTAAAATATGAGGCATTCATGACCAGATATGGCAGAATTTCCGGAGCGATAGCCATGGAAGCACCGAGCGTATTATCATCAGGCCATTCTATGGCCGGAGAATTTCTGAATATGCGTCCCAGGAATTGAGTTGTCTCATTAAACGCGTATTCGTTCTGGTCGAGATAGTTCGCAGGGTCAAGCTTGCCTGCCGTTATCATCAACTGTTTATTAAAGAGGTACTGCTGATACCAGAGTTCTGTTATCGGAATGTTGGCCCCTGTATCATTAGTATCCCTGTTAACATTACTGTAGAGTGATAATGCGCCTTCCACCGTATCTGCCTGCCCCGGCTCCAGATGTATAAGGGCGAGCCCCCAGTCATCGAATGCCTTCTCGATAAATATGTCGGCAGACCACGAAGCGTCGCATTGAGACTTATTTCCACTGCCCGGGTTATTGGCATTAGGCGTCCCCTGCATTACAAATGTAGCATCGGCCTGAATCTTAAAACCGCAGGGCAATTCAACGCCCTTACCGGGCGCATATTTTATAAGCCCCTCTGCAGGCACGGCCTGTATAAGGGATTGCCTGACTTCATTAACAGTTCCTTGCTGTGTAAGAATGCTGCATTTCTGCTCACCTACCTGTTTTTCAAGCTCCGCTACTTTTACCTTGAGCTGATCTACCTCGGCAAGTTTCGCTTTTAAGGCGGCGATCTCCTGACGGAGCTCCTCCTCACTGGCTAATGCAATATTTTGAAAACAAGTCGCACAGGCCATCAATAATAAAAGTATTCTAAAAATTCGCCGTGCCACTTTCATCCCCCTTTTGTGCTACTTATATTATAATCGTGCTACTATTAGGCAAAAAAATAATACTACTACTTAAGGCCCTTGCCCGTGCTTGACATGCTAAGTGTGCCGTGCTTCACCCCCTTTACTGATTTTAAAGTGTCCGCGAGCTTACTAATATCAGCCGCTGGTCCTTTCACCGCGATCAATTCCAGACAGTTATCGTGGTCTAAATGAATATGCTGAGTAGAGATAATTGTTCCCTGGAAATCGTGTTGAATGTCGGTAAGTTTATTGACCAGCTCTCTTTTGTGATGATCATAAACAAGAGTAATGGCTCCTACCACTTCTGCTCCCGCCTGCCATTCTTCTTTAACTAACTCCTGGCGTATTAAATCCCTAAAGGCTTCCGAACGATTAGGATAGCTTTTCCTTTTGATGAGAGTATCAAACTCATTTAATAGTTTTTTCTCAAGCGAAACACCGAATCTTAATAAGTTTGGCATATATTTTGGTATTACCTTTATTAGAATTGTAACACGGTATTATAATTTGTCAATAGGCTTTTTGCTTTGTGTCGCTCTATGGTAATAAACAAACGTAATCGGGGGACACAATACTTATTTATTTGGAA
>JAHJHP010000006.1 GCA_018823705.1 Candidatus Omnitrophota bacterium
CTCAGGGCCCCAAGGGCGAACAGGCGGCGAACGTAGTAAAGCTGTAGACCGTATTACGACAAAAAAAGGCCCGGCATGCTCTGCCGGGTCTTTTTTTGTAACAGTTCGGCTATTACGGGTATCTTAACTGAACACTTCTCCTAATATCGCGTCCTGGGTATCTTGGGGGGCGTATAGATCTTTTTGGGAGGCGTATAGATCTTTGGCGCGGCGGGTTGTGTCAGCGCCTGCTGTTGCTTCAACTCACGCTGAGTCCTGTT
The DNA here is from genome assembly GCA_018823705.1 of Candidatus Omnitrophota bacterium. Taxonomy (GTDB): domain Bacteria; phylum Omnitrophota; class Gorgyraeia; order 2-01-FULL-45-10; family 2-01-FULL-45-10; genus CAIMPC01. The sequence continues at coordinate 261 of JAHJHP010000006.1, forward strand.
TATCCGGTCTATCTGCTGAAGGTTTTTAAGCTGTCTCTGCTGACGATCGAATTTCTGTAGATTATCCAGCGAGATCCGCTGATTTATCATGACAAGGATCCTGAAGAGTGTATTTTCATCCAGCTCTTCGATCTTTTTACCGTTGTATGTGTAGCCTCCTGCCGGTTCCTCCTGGAGCCCCTGAATCACGGAGACGATGTTCGGGCGGTTCTTCAGCAGCTCATTAATGCGGGCTATGATCTCCGCCTTGGTAAGTTTTTGCTGGGGCACAACTATTGCGGGAGCGGGCCGTGGGACCGCGACAACCGCAGTCACCGGAGGCGCTGGATTGACAACGACCTTCTTTACCGGCGGAATTGGCGCAACAACAACCACCTTTGCCGGAGCCGCCGGTTTAGCCTTCTCTACCACAACTTTTTTCACGTTATCTTTCTGCTCGGCCGGTTTTTTCCCTAGCCGGGACCACCACGGCGCATCGACCGCATAAACGTTTGTGCTTATAAATACCAATGCTATGATAAACGCGCATCTTTTCATAACTTCCTCCTTGATATTATGAGACCGTTCCTTGCCAGAATTACATATAGACAAACACCGCTCACGGCAGCGAGCGTAAATGTTACCGCTTGAGCAAGCGTGACAGGCCCGAGAATATGAGGGCTGTCGACCCTCCATGACTCGAGTATACACCGGGAAAGCCCATAGGTAAAGAGCGCAGTAAAAAAAACTACGCCTTTCGGCAGATTCTTCTTAAGGAGATACAGGGCGTAAAAGAATATCACCAGAAGGGATATAGCGAAATATATCTGCGTAGGTTGGCGCTTGAGAGTTTCGCCCGCGAAATAGCATCCCCACGGCAGACCTGTGACCGGGCCGTAACAACACCCGGCCATAAAACAGCCGATACGGGTAAATGCCTGATGTAAGATAATCAGCGGCAGGCCAAAATCCGCGCAGGCGAGAAAACTGACCGGCCTTGGCCTGAGTTTTGCAAAAGCGGCCATAGCTATCAACACGAAACCAAGCGTGCCTAAAAACGCGTATCCGGACGATATAAAGGCATTACCGAACGACAGATGCATGACATTGAAGAGCGTTTCACGGTGGATAAATACGTAGAGGAGCTTGCCTCCGAGCGATCCGACGAAGAGACTGATTAAAGCAAAAGCTATGATACCGAGCCGCGTAACAGGAAAATCTTTGGGCTTTAAAATAAGCCCTATCAACAGAACGATAATAAACCCTATCAACAGAACAACATCCCAGCTCGGCGTCTCGAAAGGCGTGCCCTTGAAGAGGAATGGATGCATGGTGTTATTATACTATCAACAATAAGGGGACACAATACCTATTTTTCATATAATCAGTATTGTGTCCCCTTATTCCTTAAACGCTCCTGGCGACGGCATTCATAGCCTTCAGCATTTTACCAAGAGCTTCGGATACAGTCATGAATATCTTGAAGAACCCGAAATAACCGGACAGGCTCTGTATACCACTGTCACCCTCGTTATAGCCTATAGCTACAAACGCGCCCCTCATCGCGGTAGAAGCCAGCAAATTGGCAATATTGATCTTCTCGACAGGCACATCGGCGGCCCCAGTATCCGCGTTACTGTTAAGTAGCGCATAGGCAAGCGTCCCTTCCCTACCCAACTCGCGCACGTTTTTGGCATCGGCGGTTATCATATCTATCTCTTTACCCGTATCTTCCAGGAACATGGCGATATTGCCCACTGTCATTACGCGGTCTCTCATAGCGTCGGCTATCTTTTCTGATGGCCTGTCGCCATCATTAACCAGCACCACATCTACTCCGAGATCCATACTCTTAAGCATCTTTTCTTCTCCGGGTGTTCTCGCTATGAGGGCCATCCTGACAGAACCCTCATTCTTTTTGGCCTCATCGAAAGCCACTGTGAATTCAGCGTTACGTGCTTTACCTGTCTCCATATCTATGACGCTCTTACCGTCAAACGCGAGTATCACCGTACCGGGGCTTATTCCCGCCTCATGTAATTTTCGGATGGCAGTGAAGAGGTCGGCGACGCTTACTGAAGAGATATCCTGCGTGAGAATGCCCTCGATAAGCTTATATGCGCTTGCTACACCCAGGCGCTCTTCGGAGTAGGCGCGATTGGCATACGCGAAGGTGTAGGTCACAGCAGACAGCCCGGGTTTCTTAAGCATGGCAAGCGGCGCGACCGGCATCTTAAGGATCCTAATGCTTCCGTCGGGTAACAGGACTATAGACCCCGCATTGCCCAGCATCGGGAGATTATCTATGTCCCTGGCAAACTCCTCTTCACCGGCAGGCATCACAGGGTGAGAGTGGATCAGCCAGCGGGTATTATTCGCGTCGAACCTGTTCGTAGACTTGAAGTCATAGCTCTTACCGTCTGCCTTAAAGGCCATTATGGACCTATCTGTATAATACTGGATCTTTCCTTCACGGCCTATTGCGAAGGCAACCTCATATCTTAAGGCACCCTCGTATCCTGCAAGAGTCTCCAGAATCTCTTCCCGGACTTCAGGAGTAACGCCTGCCATTAGATTTTCGTCATTTACAAATTCAATCAACGCTTTCTTGACATCGGCTCCCTCCGCCAGAGGCAGGTTATACGTGACTCCGTTCACTTCGATAGCAAACGGCATATTTTTCTCAAACGCAATGCCATTATTGGCCATCCTATAGATGGATGCCATCTCCGATATAGCAGCGGCATCTATATCTTTACCTTGTAAGTTGGCGGCAAGCCTTTTTTCGTCATTGAAACCGCCTAATGCCACGCCGAGCGAATTTTTGTCTACGCCGTAGCCGCTAATGCCTTTGAAGAAATCATTTTGTGTTACCTGATAAAGCTTATTATGGGTTTCAGCGGGGGTCACAGCTTCCAGGACTTCGTGGAGAATATATTCCTGTACC
>JAHJHP010000082.1 GCA_018823705.1 Candidatus Omnitrophota bacterium
ATGAAGAAGCCGCTCCCCTTGCCGGTCGCCTCGTCATACTCCTCCATCCACTCTACCGGCCCGGCGCCCTTGGGCGCTATATTGACCCCTCCACTCTCGCCCGATCGTCCATCTGAAGTGCCGCAGGCTTCGCCAAGCGGCTCAAACATTGCCACACAGATATCTGATGATGTCCCTTGCATCTTCAGAAACTTCGCGTCCGAAACGACTGCCGCAAACCGGCCGGCAAGAGCGGGCAACTTTTCCCATCTCCTGAACTCGCTAGCCCAGAACTTTTCGTATGCAGGAGACGGCCACCCCACAACAACCTGCGCACCAAGCCCATTGACAGTCTTACGCGCGCCGGATTTGAATATCTTGTCCAGGACCGTGTCGATGATCGCTTTTGTGTCAAAATTATCCCTCTCGTAGTCCTCTCTCAGGTTAGTCATGTCCCGAAACCATATTTCCTTCAATTGATCGCGGGTGAAACTGACATCCCGATCCGCTGTTATAAGATGCACCAGGTATTTCAGTATCGGATACTGGCTCTTATAGTCTACGAGCCGCCGGACAGCCCAAAACGTCGGTTTTTCGGGATTTAGCGATATGCCCGCCCTCTTTTCTATCTCTTCGAATGCTTCCTTCTTATTCTCTTCATGGATATCCCATATTTTATCCATCCATATCTCTTCTTCGGATACGGGAGGAGCTATCTTTTGCCATTCGCGAAGAGCGCTTGACTTCCAGCTCTCGCCGGAACCGTTTAATATTCCTATGATAGGTTTATTGAATTTATATCCATACATCGCCTTGAATAGCTTCCGGGTCACCCTGGCATGCTCGGGACTCACAGCATTAATAACATCGGCAAGCTGGATCGCCGCTTGGTAAAAATCTACGATGACACGGCCATGCATGTCGGTCTTGACGAACATGGATCTGAATTTCTCAAATTCTCTCTTCTCTTTATCACCGTCGGGAAGGCCGAGCACATATGTCATCCTCTTTACATCCGATTTTATATCACTTATGTGAAATGTCTCCATGCCGGCCTCTTTTGGAGTATGGTCGGTCAGTATTATTCCCGTATTATCGTAAGCTCTCTTGGTGCGCAGTTGCGCGGCGCAAACGACCGTATGGGCTTCATTCAAGTGGAGTATATCCGGCTTTCGGTCAAACCTCTTTATGAGTTCGGCGGCGGCTTTCCCGAAAACAACTTCCTGCGTAAATCTATGCCTCTTGCCATTCATCTTCATCTCTCCCGCATTACCCTTGTATAGCCTCTCATCGGGATACAGAACATCGAAGACTTCGGACATCAGAATGTAGCTCCAAACGCCGCCTCTATTAATTTTATATATTTCTACTTTCACAAGCGGATTATTCGGGTCACTCTCAGCTTCATCCTGAGTAAGAGTATTGGGATGCTCCTCCCAGGCCCGGACTTTTATGGCTTCATCGCCGACAAATACCGGCTTAAGCACTCCTTTTTTGATCAAATCCTTATAATCAACCTTTATCTTTTTATCATCGCGAATGATATGAGAATAACCGGGCTGTATCCCAACTGTAATAAAGCCTTCTTCATCCTGATGGGTATATTCCGCTTCGGTGGTTCCATCGTCTCCGGCTTCGGGAATATTACCCTCCACAGAAAGAGTCACCATGAACTTTCCTTTTAATTCGGGAGTATTTTCCATGATCGAACTCTTGCCGCCAGTTTCTTCGCCTGTGTCATTTATGGCTGCAGCGCCTTCCAGCTTGTCCCCAAAATAAGCGCCCAGGCCACCTTTAGTGTTTGTATCCTGGACGGAAGGCTTTTTATCATCGATTCCATTTTCTCGCCCGGCAGCTATGTTTATGGATCTGCCGGTTTTCGGATCGTAATATATGTCGGCAGGATCCTCTCCGTATAACGACAAGAGGCCCGCGATATACTCGGGCCTGACTTTTATCTTATGCGCGTATTTTTTATACACTTTGTCGAGAGATCCTGCCTTAGCGTGGATATCTCTTTCTATCTCGCGGTAAGTGCGCCCGGTGTATTCCGTATCCGCCAAACCGGGATCCGGCGAATCAAGATACTTTAAAACTCTTGCTTTCATCTCTTCGGCCATCAGCTCTGAACCGGTGGCCTGAGACAGCACTCTTCGGATATCTTCGAATTTCCGTATAGTCTCCGTTTCATGTTTCAGTACAATATCTCGATCTGCTTTATAATTATGAACCTCACTATCGATGTATATGACAGGCCGTCCATAATATCTGCCGAGCCCGACATGGGCAAATTGTCCGGTATTTACCAATAGCTCAGGTATCACCGCAAGCAGGATATCTTCTCCGTTAAAGATGTATGACTTTGGCGTAATGCCCGACTTCTCCATCGTATTTCTGATGTAAGCGTGAGCCGCATTTTCAGATAAAAGCGCTCCGACCGCGGAGAATCGGTTTTGGAATTCCGGTTGCTGGGTAGATAAAGCGGGTGCCAATGTCGAGTCGAAAGCTTGGTCAGCCCAACCGGTGACACTGGCAAAGAAAAATATCCCTGCTATTACAGGGGATATGACCTTACTTAACATGATCCGCCTATTGGCAGATGATATTAACATATGTGATTCACCCTTTTGTTTACTTAATTATACCATATATGTTGAGCTTGGGTAAATCATATATCTGGATTTTTTAACTCTTAATTTTAAAATAAGAATATTTAATAGTAGCCCGGGCTTACCTGCCTGCCTACTTGCCGATAGGAAAGCAGGTAGGCAGGAGCCCGGGCTACTTGTGCTGTACCCTGTCCCCTGAACCCTGATATATGGTTAGTGAGTGTGCTCGTGGTTAGGGTGTTCGTGAGAGTGGACATGTGACCGCCCATCGTGTCTATGGGCATGTATATGCACCAGATTATGAGTTTGAAGCAATTCTATATCCTTCAATATTTCAAGAGAAGGGCCGGATTTCACTAGCTTTTTATCACGACTGAACACAGAGACTGTGTCCGCTATCTCTTCTACGATGTGCAGGTCATGTGTAGACGTGATTATCGTCTTGCCGGAGGCATTCTCCCTTACGAGCAGATCGATGATATGCCTCGCGGTCAGCGGATCAAGTCCGGCGGTGGGCTCATCGAGTAAAAGCACCTCAGGGTCTATGATAAGGGTCGAGGCTATAGCCACTTTTCTCTTCTCTCCTATACTCAGTTGATGAGGCGACCTGTCGAGCAACTCTTCGATGCCCAGAGTGTCTATGAGCTGTTCGAAGCGTCTTCTGGTTTCTACTTTATCTTCTCCCAGCGCAAGCGGACCGAAAAGGATCTCTTCTTTTACGCTGGGACAGAATAATTGAACGTCGGGATTCTGGAAGAGAAATCCTATTCGCCTGCGAAAATCTCTGGAAAAGGCCTGATCGGAAAAAGCTCTTTCGTTTACATCTTTTCCAAAAGCGGTAATAGTGCCTCTGCCGGGAAAGAGAAGCCCGTCGAGCAGATGCAGGAGCGTAGACTTGCCGGAACCGTTGGCGCCTATTATCGCCCGCTTCTCTCCTTTATCGATAGTCATATCTATTCCCGAGAGAGCCGGATACTTTCCCATATACGAAAAATGAACGTCTTTTAATTCGAATATCACGTTAGCCATGAAGCCCGCTCAGGCTCCTTTCTGTTGTTGCGACATCCCGCCCCGCTTATACCCGGCCTAAATACCGGGATGTTGGGCAGCGGGATAAACCCTCAAACCTTAATATTTACACTTTAGGATGATAGGCACCGCGCACATTACCGCCACGGCGAGCCCCCACAGCCAATCGGCCAGTCTCATCCTGAGATCATTAAAAATTACAGATTCTCCGTCATACCCTCTCGAAAGCATCGCGTTATAAACCTCTTCATTTAACCGGTATGACCGGTACCAGAGTGAAGCAATATTCCATGCTACTACATGCCGGCCTGACTTATAGCGTAGATCAGTTCCGGCCCGACTCTTTATCGCGACAAAAGTGTTCTCTATCACCTGCGCAAATAGATAAATATACCGGTAACACATGCCCAGCACCATTACAAACATTTGAGGCACTCCGAAGATACGCAATACTTTCAGCAGTTCGAAATGCCTCGTAGTTATGCTGAGCAGGATGACGAAAGAGACTGAGGTTATAACGCGCATCACAAATAACGATGCGGCGAAGAACCCCTGACGCGTGATAATGAGATGCAATCCCATTACTTCAAAGCTTGTCAACGTTTCACCCGGCGTGAAGATACTGAATAGCGCCGGGATAGCGATAAATATAGAAAATAACGGCATAAATATCCATGTCCTCTTCAGGAAGAATCCCAGATTGATCTTCGATAGATAGGCAAGCGCCAGGGATACGGCATAAAAATAAATTATCACCGTTATGCTGCCGCTAAAAAGGACTACGAGCAGAAATATCGCGGATGTCGCAAGCTTCATCCTCGGATCTATCGACTGCAAAAAGCCTTTCTTCGAAGCATATTCATCCGAAAATACGGACTCTTTCAGAAAAGATACGGCTGCGTTTATCGAGGTCTCTATGAAGTTGCTGTGATACGCGGATGCCATCGCCCCTTCTCCTTTTAAGCTGCCAGATATTCCGCCGCCGAATAAGAGCTTCGCACATATGTGCCGCTCAGGACATGACGAAGGCCTGCCTTCAGCGCCTCTTCCTTATATCGAAGAAATCGTTCCGGGGATATATACTCTTTGACCGGGAGATGTCCGACGCCGGGCGTAAGATACTGTCCGATGCTTAAAAAATCACATCCCGTCCCGGCTATATCCCGGAATACGCCGGATACCTCATCTTCATGCTCGCCCAGGCCGAGCATGATGCCCGATTTAGTACGCATCGCGCCATCGCACTCCTTAACATAGGAAAGAAGCCCGAGCGACCGCCTGTAATCCGCGCCGCCCCTGGCCTCCGGATATAACCGCGGCACGGTCTCGATATTATGCGCGAAGATGTCCGGAGACGCCTCAACGATACGCCGTATCGCGGCCTTATCGAGATTAAAATCCGGCGTCAAAACCTCTACTGTCAATCTTCGTTCAAGCGCGCGCAAGCTCTGGATCGTATCGACAAATACCTGCGCGCCGCCATCCGGCAGGTCGTCCCGTGTAACGCTTGTGATCACGACATGGCTCAGGCCCAAATGCCGCACTCCTTCGGCCACTCTTGAGGGTTCGCTCGGATCAGGTTGAGATGGGCGGCCGCGCTTCACTCCGCAAAATGAGCACCGCCTTGTGCATATCTTCCCGAGAATGAGGAATGTAGCCTGCTCTTTCGAATAGCACTCACCGATGTTCGGGCAGAGCGCTTCTTCACAGACAGTATTCAAGCCAAGGCCTTTAAGAGCGCTCTTCGTCCCGGCGCAATCTTTAAGGCTTATCTTCTTATTGACCCACCGAGGCCGCACGATACCTCTTTCCATTCTACACGATCCTTATGCTCGGTAATATCAACCCTGTTGTAATTCCAATCGACACTTTCGTACTTCAACGCTTTCAGGTCACGGTAGATCGCCTCTTCGGCTTCCGAGAGCCGGAGCGCTTCGGTCTCTACGTTGAAAGATCCCTCGAACGCTTTTATAAAAGTGCGGGACAGTTCCGGCGCGCTTACATACTGGCCCAATATATCTTCCAGGCAGGTCGCCTCGTACTCACCGGTATCCGGCGCCTTCGATCGCAAAAAAGATGAAGCCGTCTCCGTCTCGAATCTGAAGGGTATGCTGCCGTGCTGAAATATCACCCCTCGTGAACGCTTCTGGGCGTTGCCACCTATCTTCCTGCCGTTTGAGACTATATCATACTTCTCTTTTGCGGCAAAACATAACGCGGACAATTCTCCGGACGTTTTGAACTCCGGATCGTCACACGCAAACTCAGCCTCGATTCCCAGTTTCTTATAAAATGATATCAGAAACGAGCAGATGATCTTATATGATGATACGATACGCGAGGGGATCCCAAGGTCCTCCTTCGAACAGACGAGGCTGTAGGTGAGCTCGCTTGCGTGCAGTATTATGCCGCCGCCGGTGATCCTTCTCACAAACGGCATCGAACGCTTTCGGCAGAATTCGATATCCAGATCACGCGCCGGATCCTGAGAAAATCCAAGCGATAGGCTCGGGTATTTCCATCCGTAAATACGCAGTGTGGGCGGGGAATTATAGCGCTCGTAACCCCGCAGGAGAGCTTCATCTAAAGCCATATTAGCGAAAGGGTCCAGCGCTCCCGTATCGATTATCCGCCAGCGCGCGCTCATCTTATTGTGGCTCTAACCGCGCCAGCGCAGGTTAGGCTCCCTGGCGGCCTTAGTCTCATCGAGCCTCTTCACGCTCCTTGTGAGCGGGGCGCGCGTTATCGCATCCGGATCCGTTTCAGCGAGCTTGGCTATATCGATCATCGTGTCGATAAAACCGTCGAGTGTCTCCTTTGATTCTGTTTCGGTGGGTTCTATCATGATCGCTTCCTTGACTATCATCGGAAAGTATATTGTGGGGGGATGATACCCCTTATCGATCAGGTATTTGGCTATATCGATAGCATGCACACCTCTCCTGGCCTGCCTCGACGCCGATAGCACGCATTCATGCATGCATATCCTGTCAAAAGGAATATCGTAATGACCTTTAAGCCTTGCTCTGCAATAGTTAGCGCTGAGAACCGCCGATTCCGATGCCTCTATAAGGCCTCTCTTACCCAGAAAAAGGATATATGCATATGCTTTAAGTATGACGCCGAAGTTGCCGTAAAACGGCGCTATATAGCCTATAGATTTATGCCTGTGATAGTCCAGGGTGAATGTCCCATCGGATCTTTTTAATATTCGTGGGATCGGCAGAAAATCGATCAGCTTGTCGCATACTCCCACGGGACCGGCTCCGGGCCCGCCTCCACCATGGGGAGTCGCGAACGTCTTATGAAGATTGATGTGTATTACATCAAACCCTATGTCCCCCGGCCGGCACTTGCCGAGAACAGCGTTCAGGTTGGCCCCATCATAATACATAAGCGCCCCCACTCCGTGCGCCAGATCCGTGATCTCCTTGATGCGCGGATTGAATATCCCGAGCGTGTCGGGGCACGTAAGCATGACAGCGGCAACTTCCTCGTTTAAATTCTTTTTATACTCCGTCATATTCATATAACCGTCTTTATCTGTCGGTATAACTATCACCTGATAGCCCGCTATAGCGGCGCTTGCCGGATTCGTGCCATGGGAAGAGTCGGGCACGATGACGTACTTCCTTCGCGACCCGTTGTGCTTGTGATAGGCGGCGATCAGCATAACCCCCGTAAGTTCGCCATGAGCTCCGGCGAGGGGCTGCATCGTAAACCCGGCCATGCCCGTTATTTCACACAGAAGCTTCTTCGTATTATAAAGGACTTCCAGGGAGCCCTGCGTCAGAACGCCTCCTCCCGAAAGCTGTGGTAATAGAGGATGTACCGCGGTAAAACCCTCAAGGCCGGCAAGCGTCTCGGTAAATTTCGGATTGTACTTCATTGTGCAGGAACCGAGAGGATAAAAATTAGTATCAACCGAAAAGTTGAGCCGCGACAGGTTTGTATAATGGCGGACTACGTCGAGCTCCGAGACGTCCGGAAGACCCGGCAACTCTTTACGAAGGTATCTGGCGTTCGGTAGTGTGGTCTGCGGGACATCTGAGACCTGAATTTTAAAGCCACGGCGTGATTCCGCGTTCTTCTCGAATATCAATCGCATAGCGCCGCCTCCAGGCTATCGCCAAACTTGAGGATCTCTTCTCTCGTCCTCTTTTCGGTAACCGCCAGCAGCAGATAATTATCCATACCCTTATAAAATCTTCCGAGCGGAAACCCCGCGGCAAAGCCCTTGTCGACCATCTTGTAGACAATGTCGTCGGCGTTTTTGGTAAGAGCGATGGTGAACTCATTAAACGTGGGAGAGCTCCTCTTCACCGTAACGCCCGGTATCTTTTCCAGGACGCTCTTAGCGAATTCGGCCTTATCGTAATTAAGAGACGCCAGCTCCTTCAGGCCGGTCTTACCCATAAGAGTGAGATATATGACCGCCCGCAGGGCGCAGAGAGCTTCATTCGAGCAGATATTGGAGGTCGCTTTCTCTCTCCTTATGTGCTGTTCTCTCGTCTGCAGGGTAAGAACAAATCCTCTCCTTGCGTCCTTATCGACCGTAGCGCCCACTATCCTGCCGGGCATCTGGCGAAGGCACTCTTTCTTTGCCGCGATAAATCCCAGATACGGCCCGCCGAACGAAAGCGGTATACCCAGACTCTGCCCTTCGCCCGTAGCAATATCAAATCCCATTTCACCCGGAGTTTTCAGCATGCCCATCGAGATCGGATAAACGGACTGTATGGCAATGGCGCCGCGCTCGTGGGTCTTCTTCACTATATCGGTATAGTCGTCGATCGCTCCGAAAAAGTTCGGGTTCTGCAGTATGACCGCGGCCACGCTGTCATCAAGATGCTTAAACACTTCTTCGCGGGAACTCTGGCCGCTGACTACCGGCGTCTCGATAAATTCTATCGACAGGTTCGACGTATACGTATACAGCATCGTCCTGTAAATAAGGTTCACTCCCTGGTCCACGATTATCTTCTTCCTGCCGGTAAGCCTTACAGCCATCATCGCGGCTTCATAAAGCGCTGTCCCGCCATCGTAGAGAGATGCGTTTGACACGTCGAGCCCCAGGAGTTCACAAACGGCCGTTTGATATTCATAGATAGCCTGGAGCCATCCCTGGGACGACTCCGGCTGATACGGAGTATACGCGGTATAAAATTCCGATCTTGACACAAGGGCATCGACCGCCGCGGGAATATAGTGATCGTAAAAACCGGCTCCAAGGAAGCTTATAAGGTCCGTCGCGTTCTTTGCGGCGAGCTTTTTAATATAACGGCAGACTTCAAATTCTGACTTTCCCTCGGGTATATCAAATGACTTGGGCCTGAGAGCCCCGGGGATATCCCGGAACAGATCTTCGACGGATCCGACGCCTATGGCCTTCAGCATCTCCGAGGTGTCCTTATCGGTATGTGGAACGTAATTCATTTAAGCTAATCCCTCTACATATTTCTTATATTCCGCGGATGGCATCAGGTTGGAAATATCTTTCCGGCCAGCCATCTCCACTTTCGCAAAGTAGCCTTCATCGTACGGCGACCGGTTAACAAGCTCCGGATGAGCGGTTAACTCTTCGTTTATCTTTATGATCTTGCCGGAGACGGGAGCGAAGACATCGGACGCGGCCTTGACGCTCTCTACCGTAGCATATCGCTTAAACTGCTCGATAACACTGCCCACTTTAGGCAGATCGACGAACGTGATATCTCCCAGTGAACCCTGGGCATAATCGGTGATACCGATAGTAGCGATATCACCCTTGACGCTGACCCATTCGTGTTCCTTAGTGTATAATAGCTCATCCGGTACGCGCATGTGAACCCTCCTCTTCCAAAATTTTACAGAGAAAATTTTGGATTTCTCCAAACAGCTTGCTTGTCCAGGTTTTGCTTTGTCAAAACCTGGACCTATAATTTTGCGGTTCCTTTTTTATAAAACGGCCCTTCCGTCACAGTCGCAGGTATCTCGATATCGCTCGCCTTCAACATTATCCGGCTTCCGGAGACGCATATAGGATCGGCATACCCCATGCCTATGCCGCATAAAAGACTGGGAGAGAACGAGCCGCTAGTGACTATACCGACATCTTTGGACCCTGAAAATATCCTGTAATTATGCCGGGGCGCCCGGCGCGAATCGGCGGTGAAATTGATAAGATTTCTTGCAGGTTTACTCTTATTTAAGAGTGCGGCTTTTCCGATAAACTCTTTCTTCATATTCACAAATTTACTTTTGCCCGCCTCCAGCGGCGTAGTATCAGTCGTCAGGTCCTGGCCATAAAGCGGATAGGACATCTCCAGGCGAAGCGTATCCCGCGCTCCGAGCCCGGCCGGCTTTACCCGCGCATCGGTAAGCAATTTATCCCAGAGCTCCTTTACCTTGTCAGCGGATATATATAGCTCGTACCCGAGCTCTCCCGTATAGCCGGTCCTGCTTATAATGATCTGTTCGCCCAAAACGCTAAAATGACCGAACGTGTAATAATCCAGCCGAGTGGCTTCGGGCCCCACAATGGCCTTTAGCGCATCGAGCGAGCGAGGGCCCTGAAGATCAAGCTTTCCAAGCGCCGATGACACATTCTTAAAATCTGTTCCCGGGGATAGATGTTTGCGGAAGTGAGCCTCGTCACTGTCTATAGTAGCGGCATTGACCACTACCATCCAATGGCTGTCGGCTATTCTATATACGACAAGATCATCCATGATGCCACCCGCATCGTTGAGCATAAACCCATAACGGCAGCCGCCAATCTTAAGAGTTGTCAGATCGAATGTCACTATCCTGTCGAGGCCGCTCTTGAGGGCATCTGCGCGGATCATGAATTCACCCATATGGCATATGTCGAATACGGATGCTTCAGCGCGCGTCCATGCGTGTTCGGCTATGATACCGGAATATTGTATGGGCATGAGCCATCCGCCGAATGGCGCCAGCTTAGCGCCCAGGCGTTGGTGCTCATCTGTAAGTGGAGTTTTCCCGAGATTCATAGAAGAGGCCTTACTTGAAATACTTCTCCGTGACGAGGTCCCACTTACCCTGGGTCTTAAGGATGAGGTCGCAAAGCTCACGCACACCGCCGTGACCTCCGGCTCTCGAAGTGATAAGATGGGCATGCTGTTTCACTTCTTCCACCGCGTTGGGAACAGCTACGGCCAGTCCTACACGTTTTAATATGGGCAGGTCTATAAGATCATCTCCGATGAAGCAGACTTCCTCGGGCTTTACTCTGAATTTCTTTATTGCGTAATTAAAAGCCTTCAACTTGACGATACAGCCCTGATAGGCCTTTGCGACTTTCATATCCCGGGCCCGCAGCTTCACTATTTTGGATTTTTTTGCGGTGATTATCACGCTCTTTATTCCGGCCCTGTGAAGAAGTGTTATGCCGAATCCGTCCTGCACATCAAAGAATTTAAGCTCATCGCCATATATCGAGTATATGATATGGCCGTCCGTCATAACGCCGTCTATATCCAGGATCAGCACTTTTATCTTCTTGATCCTATCGAGGACATCCTGGCTGATCATACGAGCCCCGCCTTAAGGATATCCTGCACGTCCAGAAGGCCTACCGGCCGCTTCTTATTATCGACTACCGGCAGCTCGTCAATTCTCTTCGATCTCAATATATCAAAGGCCTCCGCGGCTAATCTCTCTTTAGTTATACAGGTCGGGTTCTTTGTCATAGCATACTTCACTTCGCATTCGATAAGCCTCGGATTGGTCTCGAGATGTCTCCTTAAATCCCCATCAGTAAATATACCAACCAGTTTACCACCGCGGCCGATAACGCTCGCGCTGCCTGCCCTCGATTTCGTTATCGTCAGGAGAACCTGTTTCACCTTCATATTCTGCCTGACTACCGGGCTTTCATGCCCTTTTCTCATTATATCCCCTACTGTAAGCAGAAGCCTCTTGCCGAGGATACCGCCGGGATGATAAAACGCAAAATCCTTCTCTTTGAATCCCTTCTTATCCAAAAGCGCCAGCGCAAGCGCGTCGCCGAGGGCCAGCATCACCGTAGTAGATGTTGTCGGCGCGAGGCCGAGCGGACATGCTTCTCTCTTGACAGAAGTATCAAGCACATAATCAGAGAAACGCGCAAGAGTGGACCGTAAACCACCGGTCATAGAGACAAGTTTTACGCCGATCTTTTTAATTATCGGAAGGAACTTTATAATCTCTTCGGTCTCACCGCTATTCGACAGCGCGAGAATAAGGTCCTCCCTGGTAACGCGTCCGAGATCACCGTGTAAAGCCTCCGCCGGATGCAGATAGAGCGACGGAGTGCCGGTCGAAGAGAGCGTAGCCGATATCTTCTGCGCGATAAAA
>JAHJHP010000083.1 GCA_018823705.1 Candidatus Omnitrophota bacterium
GACTTTTGTCTTTACAAATTTTGATACAGGGCCGCTCCGGGAACCGGAAAGATACTTCTTTGCCATTTCGGACAGCGCATCCTCATCTATGTTGCCGGCGCCCATTACAAATAGATTCTTAGGGTTATAGTAGGCCTCTTTATATGCCACGACATCGGCTCTGGTGATGGCCTTGACCGATTCAACGGTGCCCGCAAGGGGCATACCCAGGGCCTGGCCCGGCCACATCTCCTCGGCCAGGATCTCATGCACATAATGAGCGGGCATATCCTTATACATCTTTATCTCTTCTATTATAACTTCCTTCTCTTTTATCATCTCCGACTCGTCAAGCTTCGGATTCAGGACCATATCGCTCAGAATATCGACGCCGAGAGCCGCATCCTTGCCGAGCACCTTGACCAGGTAACATGTGTGCTCTTCCGAAGTGAATCCGTTAAAGCTGCCGCCCCTGCCCTCGATCTCCTGTTTTATCGTCATCATGTCGCGCGTGACAGTGCCCTTAAATAGAAGGTGCTCCAGAAGATGGCTTATGCCGCTGGTCTTAGCATCCTCATACCTGCCTCCGGCGCGAACCCATATGCCCAGTGCCACAGATTCCATCTTGGCCATAGGGCACGCCATTATTCTGAGGCCGTTATCCAGCGTGATCAATCTCTGCATTATATTATCCTCTCTTTCGGGAATCGAGATAACTCTGTAATATCAACCCGGAAGCGACTTTATCCGCCAGGCGCCTCCTCTTGACACCATTCAAGCCGGCTTCCATCATAGCCCTGTCAGCCTGGACAGTAGTCAGGCGCTCATCCCAGGTTTTAATAGGAACGCTCACGGCCTTAGCCAGGATCCCGACAAATTCCAGCACCTCTTCGGTTTTCTTACTATGCGTGCCATTCATGCTTATGGGAAGTCCGACGATGATCTCGATCACATTGTTGCGGTTTACGATATCCGCTATGACAGCCAGGTCAGCCTTAAGGTCTTTTCGCTGTATGGTATCCGCCCCCTGCGCCGTAATAAATAGCTCATCGCTTAACGCGACACCCATCCTCTTTGTCCCAAAATCGATCCCCATTATCCTCATAATATCTTCACTATCTTTCCGTCTTTTTTAATGAAGCTCCTGGACTCTATCTTTAATACTTTCTCGAGCGCATCAAAACTACCGAGGTCATTCCACTCATACGAACCTTTAACGCAGTAAATATTGTCTGCCTTCTCCATCACCGCATAATCTATCGATACGTTGGGCATATTCCCATACGAGGCGTTTATGTTTTCATTGCTGAGTTCCTTATATATCTTCGGGGCGTATTTCCTGATGGCTGAAATGATCGTCCTTGCCTTAAAGATAAATATTCCCGAATTCCATAAATGCCTGCCGCCTGAGAGATACCTGATCGCGGTCTTCAGGTCCGGCTTTTCCGTAAAGCTATCTACTTTTACGGTCATACCTGGTTTTGCGATCCTGATATACCCGTATTCGGTCGAAGCATGCTTCGGCTTCAGCCCTATCACCACGATCACGTCATCATTATCGATGACAAAATCTATGCCCTTTTTAATAGCCTTGAGCTGACGATCCGAATCGGGGACATACTGATCCGTCGGCATAATCACCGCGACCGCGTCCTCATCCCTGCGCATAACAAAACGCCCCGCCAGCGCTATAGCCGGTGCGGTATTGCGCGATACCGGCTCAAGTATAATATTTTTCCGGGAAGCCCCGGGAAGATCCTTCCTGACCAGGCGGGCATGCGCCGTATTCGCTATGACTACTATGCGTTCGGGTAATACCAGTTTCAATACGCCGTCGAGCGTATTTCTGAACATCGTCTTCCTGTTTCCTGTGACGGAAAGGAAAGCCTTGGGCAGCTTATCCGTAGAAAGCGGACGAAGCCTCTTACCCTTCCCGCCTACAAGGATAACGGCATATACATTTGTGGTCCGCTTAGGCTTCATGTATGGCTTTTGCCAGGCTTTTCGCGAACCTGAAGACCCTGGGCATAATATTCTTCTTTTCGCTTATGATCTTCACGATAGCGCTCCCCACTATAACGCCGTCCGCCAATCCGGCTATCTGCGCGGCCTGTTTCGCCTGTGAAACTCCGAAACCGACCGCGACCGGCTTCTCCGTAACTGAGATGATCTCCTTTATCTTCGATGAGATATCTTTAGGGAGCTCTCTCCTTGCGCCGGTGACACCGGTTAAAGAGACGTAATATATGAAGCCTTTCGAAACCTTAGCTATAGCCTTTATTCTATCCGGTGTGGATGTAGGAGCCGCCAAAAAGATCGCCGCCACGGCGTAATGCTTTGCGAGAGCCGTAAGATCAGCGGCCTCTTCAAAAGGCAGGTCAGGCACTATGACTCCATCGACACCGCACTTACGGCAGCTTACGAAGAACTCTTTCAGCCCGTATCGTAATACAGGATTGTAGTATGTCATAAATATTATGGGAATATCTGTAACGGATCTCAAGTCCTCCACCATAGCGAAGATCTTCTTCAATGTCGTTTTACCGGCAAGCGCCCTGTATGAGGCCGCCTGTATCGTGGGGCCGTCAGCTATAGGATCGGAGAAAGGAATGCCGAGCTCCAGTATATCGACGCCCGAGGCTTCCAGGCCCAGCGCCAGGGCTCTTGTCGCGGCAAGATCCGGATCTCCTGCCGTCACGTAGGCTATGAATGCCTTGCGGCCTTCCGATCTTAAAAACTTAAACTTATCGTCTATTCTCTTCACTTGCATCAGGGTCTTTGATCTCCTTTAACATCAGCGGATAATTCAATACCAGATCTCCATCCAGCGCTACTTCCACCCAGTACTTGCCGGGAGCGGTAAATACAAGATTGTTTACCTTCGATATCAGCGTGTGGTGGCCGTCTATATCGGCCAGTTCAAACGCCTGTTCGTTTGTCTGGAATACGATCGCTTTGTCCCTGGAGTTCACGATCTTTATCTTCTGTAAAAAGCTACCCTGCCCTTTACACCATCTGTTCACCACAAATAGGGCCGGATGCGTCGCCGGAAAGACTTTAGCTGTTATAGCTTCGAATAATCCGATCAACATGAACTTGCCGTTATCCTCGCGCCTCACATCATCACACAGCACCGACAACTGTAGATTGGGCCTGATATTCACCTGTCACCTTCTTTCTATATGACTCCCCTGACTATATCTATATCCTTATCGCCTCTTCCCGACAGGCAAACCACTATGGTCTTATCCTTTGATAATCTTCCCGCGAGCTTTACGGCGTAATAGATTGCGTGAGACGACTCCAGCGCGGGTATTATACCCTCTGTTTCAGTCAGGATCTTAAAGCCCTCGAGCGCCTCCTTATCCTTAACCGCGTAATATTTCACCCTGCCCGAATCCTTAAGATAGGCATGCTCGGGTCCGACGCCGGGATAGTCGAGGCCGGCGGATATTGAGTGGGCGATCTTTATCTGCCCGTCCCCATCCTGTAAAATATAGCTCTTTGATCCATGCAGCACTCCTATCGAGCCTTTACATAAGGTCGCCGCGTGATGAGAAGTATTGATGCCGAGCCCGGCGGCCTCGAGGCCTATCAGCTTGACTTTATCTTTCAGGAACGCGTAAAAAATCCCCATAGCATTAGATCCGCCGCCAACACACGCGACGATATAGTCCGGTAATTTACCGATCTTCCGCAAGGCCTGACGGCGCGTCTCCCGGCCTATTATCGACTGAAAATCACGCACGATCATCGGGTAGGGATGCGGGCCCGCCACGGAGCCTATCACGTAATAAGTGGTGCGAACATTCGTCACCCAGTCTCTCATCGCCTCGTTCATCGCGTCCTTTAAAGTCTTCGAGCCGCTGTGAACGGGAGTTACTTTAGCTCCGAGGATCTTCATCTTAAAGACATTGATAGCCTGACGCTTTATATCCTCATCACCCATGAATACTTCGCATTCGAGCCCGAATAGCGCTGCCACAGTGGCCGTAGCTACGCCGTGCTGACCGGCGCCGGTCTCGGCGATCAGCTTCTTCTTACCCATCCTGATCGCAAGAAGCGCCTGTCCTATAGTATTGTTTATCTTATGCGCGCCGGTATGCAGAAGGTCTTCTCTCTTTAAATATATTTTGGCGCCGCGGCATTTCGCCGTAAGTCTCTTTGCGAAATATAGCCCCGTAGGCCTTCCGGCATACTCTCTCAGGTAATATTCAAACTCTCTTTTAAATGAAACGCTTCGTTTAGCCCCCTTATAGGAACGCTCAAGCTCGTAGATAGCCGCCATCAACGTTTCAGGCGCGAACTTTCCTCCAAAACAGCCAAAATATCCCCTATTGTCCGGTAGCATCGTTAAGCCTTTCTGACTTCTTCCACAAACTTTCTCAACAGCACCGGGCTCTTTTTGCCCGGAGATTCTTCTACCCCTGTAGATACATCCACACAGTAAGGCGCTACTTCTGAAATTGCCCGGGCGACATTGTCGGGATCCAGCCCTCCCGACAGTATGATTGGTTTTAGAAATTCGAAATCTTTCAATATATTCCAATCAAATCTCCCTCCGGTGCCTCCGTGCTCACCGGGCTTGTATGTATCCAGGAGATAGAGATCCGTATCGTATGAGTTTATTACCTTGAGATCTTCTCTTCCTTTTAATCTGAACGCCTTTATAACTTTATAGTCTCCCTTGAACCGAGAGCAATATTCCGGCGTCTCGTCTCCATGGAACTGCAGCGTATCAAGGCCTGAATCCCGGGCTATCTCACGCACTCTATCTTTATCCTCATTGACGAATACGCCTACCTTCCGCACCGTATCGGGAAGCTCATTGATGATATCGCTCGCCGTCTTTACGTCTACAGACCTTTTTGATGTATTATAAAATACGAAACCGAGCATATCGACGCCCAATTCACTGGCATTTATCGCATCCATCTTGTTAGTTATGCCGCAGATCTTGATAAGGGCCATCAATATCTCATTATCTCCCGCATTTTAGCCGCTATATCCGGGGCTTCCATAAAAGCTTCACCTATAAGGACGGCATTGATGCCGATGGACTTCATAAACATAACGTCTTCATAACTCTTTATGCCGCTCTCCGAGACTTTGATCTTATGAGCCGGAATGAGCCTCATGAGCTTCTGCGTCATCGCCAGATCCGTCTTAAACGTATTCAAGTCCCTGTTATTTATACCTATCATCTCGCCGCCCGTTTGGATAGCTTTTTCCATATCCTCCTCGTTGTGCACTTCGAGCAGGACATCCAGCCCCAAAGAAGTGGCCAATTGATAAAAACCCGTCATCTCATTATCGGACAGGAGATCCGCTATCAGAAGGATCGCATCCGCTCCGCACGCAACAGATTCATAGATCTGGTATTCATCTATGATAAAATCCTTCCGCAGGATAGGAAGCGACACACTCTCCTTCACCATCCTTATATGCTCCAACTTACCCTCAAAGAACCGTTCGTCGGTAAGCACCGATACCGCAGAAGCGCCGTGGGCCTGATATGTCATGGCGATCTTTACGGGGTTAAAATCCCCGCGCAATATCCCTTTCGAGGGAGAAGCCTTCTTTATCTCAGCTATAAGATTCACGTGATGAGGCCTCGATATATTCTTCTTAAATGAACTGTTGACGGAGATGGAGCTTATATCTTTTATGAGCTCCTCTCTGGGCTTGAGCCGCTTAGCCTCTTCGATCACGCGGCGCTTCTCTTCTATTATACGCGAAATCATCATCGGTTTGTTATCTCTATCAGTTTTATTAGTTTATCGAGCGCCCTTCCGGAGTCGATGGCTTCCGCGGCCATCTTTATGCCGGCCTTAAAATCCCTGGCTTTGTAACCCGCGACAAGGCTCGCGGCAGCGTTCAAAAGCACGACATCGCGCCTGGGCGTACGCTCGCCCTTCAGCACCGATAATATGATCTCGGCATTCTCTTTGGGGTCACCGCCCATTATATCGTCCAGGCTTGCTCTCGCTAAACCGAACTTTTCGGGTGTAACGTAGTAGCTCTTCACTCTCCCCGCGTTCAACTCGGAGATCCTCGTCCTGCCGCTTATCGTTATCTCATCGAGCGTATCCATCCCATGCACTACAAAAGCGCGCCGGGATCCTAAATTCTTAAGAACTCTGGCGATCGTTTCGGTAAGGCCGGCACTGTAAACCCCGAGCACCTGGCTGGTCGCATTCGCCGGATTCGATAGCGGACCCAACAGGTTAAATATGGTCCTTATGCCTATCTCTTTTCTCGGGCCGATGGCATGTTTCATCGCGCTGTGAAAAATGGGGGCATACAAAAAGCCTATCCCTATCTCCATCAAACATCTCTGGCTCATGTCAGGGCCCACATCAATCTTTACACCCAGGGCTTCCAGCACATCTGCGCTTCCGCATCGGCTCGATGCAGCGCGGTTCCCGTGCTTGGCCACTTTCAGGCCGCAACCGGCGGCTACAAAAGCGACCGTAGTCGAAATGTTAAACGTATTGGTACCACTACCTCCTGTGCCGCAAGTATCCAATATGGTCTCTTCGTCAATATTAATCTCGTCTCTGTCCATTACTACAGTAGATTTGCCGGCCGATATATGCACCGACATATCCCTCATCACTCTGGCAGCGCCGGTGATCTCTTCGATCGTCTCGCCCTTCATGCGTAGCGCGGTCGCAAACGCGCCTATCTGCGCGGGCGTCGCTTTTCCGGACATTATCTCCTCGAAACATGATCTCATCTGGGCTTCGCTCAGATCTATTCGCCGGACCACTCTATCAATCGCTTCTCGTATCATCGTATTTTGATCTCCAGGAAGTTATTCAGTAGCTTCTTTCCCTCGATCGTTAATATCGACTCGGGATGGAACTGCACGCCGTAAACAGGATAGATCTTATGCTTGAGGCCCATTATCTCTTTATCTTTTGTCTCGGCCGTTATCTTCAATACATCCGGAAAACTTTTGCGCTCAACCACAAGCGAGTGGTATCTGGTCGCCGTGAAAGGGTTCGGGATGCCTTTAAATATATCTCTGGAATCATGATATATGGCCGACGTCTTGCCATGCATCAAAGATTTTGCGCCGACTATCCTTCCTCCGAAAACCTCGCCTATGGCCTGGTGTCCGAGGCAGACACCGAGTATAGGCGTCGTCTTTCCGAATACCCTGATGACCTCTTCCGATATGCCGGCCGAGCATGGCTTGCCCGGCCCCGGAGATATGAGAATCCTGGATGGCTTAAGCCTCTTTATAGCGCCTATAGTGATCTTATCGTTCCTGTAGACTTCCGGATCCGCGCCGAGTTCCCCCAGATATTGAACCAGGTTATACGTAAATGAGTCGTAATTGTCTATGACCAGTATCATCGGTTCATCCCCCGCTCCGCCATTACGATCGCGTTCACGAGCGCCCTGGCCTTGTTCAGCGTCTCCTGGTACTCTCTTCCCGGCTGTGAATCTGCGACTATTCCCGCGCCGGCCTGGATATATGCCATGCTCCCTTTTATTATTATAGTCCTTATCGTTATGCAGCAGTCGAGATTGCCGGAAAAACTGAAATAACCGACGCTTCCGGCGTAAGTGCCTCTTCTGACATTTTCAAGCTCGTCTATTATCTCCATAGCCCTGACTTTCGGCGCTCCCGTGACCGTGCCTGCCGGAAATGTCGCTCTTATGACATCAAAGACGGTCTTACCTCTCTTCAATCGCCCGGATACATCGGTGACGATATGCATTACATGAGAATATTTTTCCACAGTCATAAAGTCCGACACCTTCACGCTCTTGTAGTCACATACCCGCCCTATATCGTTGCGGCCAAGATCGACCAGCATTATATGCTCAGCTCTCTCCTTCGGATCCCCCAGAAGGCTCTTTACGAGCCTTGCGTCTTCTCTTTCGGATCCGCCTCTCGGACGGGTGCCGGCGATCGGCCTGACCTCTACGTTACCGTCTTCACACCTCACCATTATCTCCGGAGATGAGCCCACAAGAGAGATCTCCTTCAATTTCAGATAATACATGTAAGGGGACGGATTTATCGAACGAAGCGCCCGGTAGATCTCAAATGGATGGGATCTTATAGGCGTCTCGAGCCTCTGGGAGAGGACGACCTGTATCACGTCCCCCTTCTTAATGTAGCTCTTGGCGCGCCTTACCGCTTTCTCAAATTCCGGTTTAGTAAAATTGGATTTCAGCTTTATGGCATTCGCGCGATTTTTTACGGGAAGGGGTTTGGCCTCTCTTTTGCTATAGCCGCTAAGGCTCCTCACTATCGAATCTATCTTTTTCAGGGCTTCATCATATGCCCTGGACGCTGAACCCTTAATGCAAGCGTTAGAAACGACCTTGATCTTATGGTCAACGTGATCGAATATAAGGATTGTGTCGGTAAGCATAAATACCGAATCGGGCGACTTCAGCGTATCGTCATTCTTATCAGGAATATCTTCCATAAAACGGACCATATCATACCCCATGAACCCGACGAAACCGCCGGTAAATCTGGGAAGTCCTTTTACCCTGACGACCTTATATCTTGAGAGTAATCTCTCGAGCTCTTTAAGCGGGTCATCCGCCTCTATGCTCTTTACGGTCCTGCCTTCACGGATCTCTACCTTCCTGCCCTTACTTGAAAATACTATGGACGGTGAGCTCCCCAGAAAAGAGTATCTGGCAAGCCTCTCTCCGCCTTCGACCGATTCCAGGAGAAACGAATAATCTCCATGATCGATCCTGGAGTATGCGGATAGCGGCGTTTCAAAATCGGCAAGTATCTCCCTATAGACCGGGATCAGGTTGCCCGACTTCGCCAGCTTCATGAACTCTTTTTTATTCGGATAATACATCTATTTATAGACCTCGTTAAATAATCTTTATTCTCCCCATCAAATTTATTTAACGGGGTATACCTTCTTCGGATCAAAAAGCCGCTTTATCGATATCGTCTTGTTGCCGTCTTTATCCACCTTTCGGAAATAACAGGTAAAGTAACCCTCGTGGCAGCCCGCGAGCTTCTGGTCGACTTTTATAAGGATCGAATTACCTTCGCAATCGATGTAAAGGCTCTTGAGAGTCTGAATGCATCCACTGGACTGGCCCTTCTTCATCAGCATATTTTTGCTGCGCCTGAAGACGTATACACACCCTTCATCGAGCGTCTTCTTTAGAGCTTCTTTATTCAGGTAACAGAGCGTAAGGACTTCCTTCGTGGCTTCATCCTGGATCACAGCCGGGATCAGCCCCTTATCATCAAATTTTAAATCCTCAAAGAGCTTCATAATCTCACCGCCACTTTCCTTTTGTGTAGATACTTTTTTGCCTGAAAAACACTGTACGTCCGGAAATGAAATATCGATGCCGCCAGCACCGCATCGGCCTTACCTTCAATCAACGCGTCGTAAAGGTCTTTGAGCGTGCCTGCCCCGCCTGACGCGATGACCGGGATCCGCACGGCCTCACTGATCCTGCGTGTAAGATCAGTATCATACCCTTTTTTAGTGCCGTCGCAATCCATGCTGGTAAGCAATATCTCGCCGGCGCCCATGGCCTCCATCTTCCTGGCCCACTTTATGGCATCGATACCCGTAGGGGTCCTGCCTCCGTTTATAAACACTTCCCACTTCCGGGCCTTGCCTGAACGATCGGCGCCTCCGGAGCTGCGCTTGGCATCTATCGCCGTCACTATGCACTGGCTGCCGAATCTCGATGCCGATTTTTTGACAAATCCAGGATCCTTGACAGCGGCCGTATTTATCGAGACCTTATCGCATCCGGCGATAAGCAGGTTTCTTATATCATCTATAGTGCGTATGCCGCCGCCGACCGTAAGCGGCAGAAATACCGTATCCGCCACTTTCTTCACCAACTCCAGTGTCGTATTGCGCCTCTCATGGCTTGCCGTTATGTCAAGGAAGACCAGCTCATCGGCTCCCGAGCTATCGTAAAACCTGGCGTTCTCGACGGGATCGCCGGCGTCCTTCAGATTGATGAAGTTCACGCCCTTCACGACCCTGCCGTCCTTGATATCGAGGCACGGTATTATTCTTTTTGTGAGCATAAAGTTATCCACAATGGTAGCGCACCCTTAAGGGTGCGCTACAGCTACAATTTACAAATCTCTATCGCCTCTGCCAGATCCAGTTTCCCCTCATAGAGAGCTTTACCGATTATGATGCCTTTTAACCCTTCAAGGCCCAGAGCTTTTAATTTGATTACGTCTTCGATGCTCGAGATACCTCCCGCGGCCACTATATCAAGCCTGGTCTGGCTTATAAGCTCCTTCAAGCTATCTATATTGGGGCCCTCGAGCATTCCATCTCTCAGGATATCGGTATAATTTATAGTCCTGATGCCGGCAGAGCCTACCCTCTTAGCCAGATCTACCGCCGTTATATCCGTCTTGAATACCCAGCCCTTAGTGTGTACCAGTCCATCGCGGGCATCTATTCCCACGATGATATTGCCCTTGAACTCCCCGGATACCGAACTTAGGAATTTATCATCGAGCGCTTTTGTGCCTATGACAACCTTATCGACGCCGGCATCGAGCGCTCTCCTTATCGTGTCTTCGTCTCTTATGCCCCCGCCTAACTCTATTTTAGGCTTTACGCACTTCGCGATCCGGCTTACGATATCGAGATTCCTTAAAACCCCTTTCTGCGCGCCATCCAGGTCGACTATATGGATAATCCCGACGCCGGCCGACTCCCACCTTTTGGCAGTATCGAGAGGAGAGTCAGAATATGTCGTCTGCCGGGAAAACTCACCCTGGCTGAGCCTTACGACCTTGCCGCCTTTTATGTCTATAGCCGGTATCACTATCATAATTTTACAAAGTTACCCAGGATCTTCAGTCCCAGCGCCTGGCTCTTTTCCGGATGAAATTGGAACCCGTAAAGATTTCCCCTGCGCACGCCGGATACAAAACCGGACCC
>JAHJHP010000084.1 GCA_018823705.1 Candidatus Omnitrophota bacterium
ATTCGCTCGACGTAAAACTAATCTCTTAACCATATGGGCCTTTGCGCACCTACAGTCATACTACGCACTATGCCGAAAAAATTCAACTCGCCGCTTCATGAAGCCCTAAGGTGCGGCATCATGCGATATTTTCGCCCTCACTCGCTCCCCCAGGGATTTTTCGGATAAGTCAGATGGCGGAACTTTCGGGCGATGCTGGAGCGAATCTCTAAAATTTCGATACCTTAAGGCGGTACAGGCTTCACCATCGAAATTTTAGCGACAGCGAGCGAGGAAGCCTATTCCGAGCGAGCGACGAGCGAAAGCATCGCCCGAAAGTAAACGCCTGACTGAGGAGCCGAAAAATCCCGCCCAATAAAATGGTGCCGAGGGCGTGAGTCGAACACGCCACGCCTGCCTTTTCAGGGCAGCGCTCTACCGCTGAGCTACCTCGGCACTAATGTCTACTTCTCTGTTACTCTGTGGTTAATCAAATTAACACGAACGACGGGTCTAGTCAATATCATTTGTACTCGACGCCCTTGATCCGTTCCACGTAATGCTGAGCGCTGAATGCAGCCGTGGCGCCATCACCGGCAGCCGTAACGACCTGTCTCAACAGTTTATTACGCACATCCCCGCAGGCAAATACTCCATCCAGGGAAGTCTTCATATCGTCATCGCAGAGTATATAACCTTTGCTGTCCGTCTTTATCACGGCCTTGAATATGCCGGAGTTCGGTATCATGCCTATCAGGACGAAGACGCCGCTCACTTTGATCGATCTGGCCGCATCCGTTTTAACATCCTTTATTTCGAGCGCTTCGCATTTGCCGGCGCCGGTTATACCCGTCGCTACTGAATTAAAGCAAACCTCTATCTTACTATTTGCGAATACCCGTTCCTGAAGTATCTTCGCGCCCCGGAATCTGTCTCGGCGGTGTACTATGGTCACTTTGGCGGCAAACTTTGCCAGGAAGAGCGCGTCCTCGAGAGCCGTATCTCCGCCGCCTATCACCGCGACGTCCTTACCTTTGAAGATCGGGCCGTCGCATGTGGCGCAGTATGATACTCCTCTGCCGGTAAGCTCTTTCTCTCCCGGGATCCCAAGGGAATTCCATGCCGCGCCGGTCGATATTATCACCGAGAGCGCCTCAAGCCTGGCCCCGTCGGTAAGCTCTATTACGAAAGGCTCGTTCTCCTTATCCTTAAGGATCAGGCCCCCGGCTTCCGCCGGCCTTACCTCAAGCCCGAAATGGCTCGCCTGCTTTAACATCCAGTCGGCGAGCTCCGGGCCCTTTATACCATCGGGAAATCCCGGAAAATTTTCTATCGTATCGGTGGTCACTATCTGGCCCCCGCATATCGCTTTTTCAAGCAGGATCGTCCTCATCCTGGCGCGGGAAGCGTAGAGCCCCGCGGTGAGGCCCGCCGGCCCGCCGCCTATTATCGCTATGTCGTATGTCTCAGGCATATCTTATCCTATTTCCTGGCGATCCAAACAAATAAACTGATCCCTATGACGAAGAAGACGATGTTGGGTATCGCGGCAGCTAACGCCGGATCCATCCTGGAGGTGGCGGCGACGACTAACATTCCCGAAAACGCGGCCCAGTAGATGCCGAAAAGTACGGAACCGAGGACAAACCCTATCGATTTCTCGCTACGAGAAGCCTTCACTCCAAGCGGTATTCCTATCAAAGCGAATATAAATGTCGCAACCGATATATTTATCTTCTTATATATTTCAACGCGGAGCGGCGTCGGATCGATGTTCTGGCTGATGCACTTCTTTATTTCGGCGTTCAGCTCGTTTATCGTCATCTCCCTGGTCTTCTTCTGTATCTTATCGCCTTTAAAAACCTTGCTGAGATCGAGCGACATAAAGTAAGTCTTGAAATTAAGTTTGTAAAAACTATCGGGGTCGGTCGGAGAAGGCTCCTCGCTGGTCCCGTTATATAGCTTCAGCTCTATGAGATTCTTTTCCGGAATGGAGCTTATCTCACCCATCTCGGCCACTATCGTGCGCGTGGAGCGGTTTTCCTGCGGCTGGTATATCCTTATATTCTTTAACTTGTTTCCGTTTATCTCGTGGATAAATATTATATAATTTTCAAAGCCCCTTATGAAGGTGCCTTCCTCGAGCGCCGCCGCGGGAGAGCGTATGCCTATCTCTTTTATAACCCGCCGCGAAGCGAACGAAGCGTTGGGCGATACCTGGTCATTCAGAAAGAACGCGAAGAAACTCAAGCCCACGCCGACCATGAGGATGGGCATCGATATCCTGAAGAGCGATATACCGCTGGCTCTCATGGCGGTCAGCTCTCCGTCGGCCGAGAGCCGGCCGAAAGAGAGTATCGAAGCCGTGAGAACCGCTATGGGCAGCGTAAAACTGAGGAGCCAGGGGATCAGATATACGAAGAGCTTAAATACCGATAACGCTTCGACGCCTTTGTTGATGATATAATTGGCGAGCGTGATAATATTGCCGACTAGAAATACGAAGGTAAATACCACCAGCGTGAGAAAAAACGAGTGGAAGAACTCCCTTAATACGTAATCTCTCAGGATTCTCATCTAGAACAGAAATCCGTCTTTAAAGAAAACACCTTTCAGGTAATAGAAGGCCTCTTTCCACATGTAGTAGGTGACAAACTCCCATACCGGCGGGAATATCTTTCTGACTTCATAATCCACGTAGTCGCCGTAGACCCTGACAACTATATAATGTAAAAATCCGCCGTCCGATTCCGGTATCTGTGTGAGCATCCCACCGCCGCCCGATGTCAGGTAACGCACGCCGCCAAAAACATTATCCCTGAACATATGCTCATGCCCCGCGAATACGATATCTACTCCGTATTTCTGGCAGAGCTTCATAGTCTTGTATGACCAGGAGCTCAGCTCGGGCCTGAACCAGGATTGCTGGTATGAAGAGATGGGGCTCTTATGCATGAATATAAACTTGTGCTTGTAAGCCAAGGCCTTTATAAGCTCACTTTCAAGCCAGAGAAACTGCTCCGGGGATATGTCGGTGATCTTATTGTCCAGGACTATAAAATACGAGTTGCGATCGACAAACGAGAATTCGGAGCTTCCGATATATTTATTAAAGTTACGCCATCCGCCCTTCTGGTAATCGTGGTTGCCCATAGCGCTTATTACAGGCCACTTTATCATTGAGCGCAGCTTATCGTACGTTATGTAATCGGACTCGAGCCCCTTCGAAAAAGTTACATCCCCCATGTTCGCCACGAAATCTATCGGCAGTTTCTTAAAGCGGTCCTCCCTGTTCATGTTCCTGATAAGCTTGAGGAATGCGCTGTCATCGAATATGAAACCGGCGTGGTTGTCCCCGAAGACGATAAAGCCGAAGTAGCCGCCCTTGTTACTCTTGAGCTTTTCGACGGTCTCGGAGTTAGTGGGCTGGCGGACGTGTTTCCTGAGGTATAAGAGCGCCACAGGGGTAAGCGAGTAAAGGGACGCCGCTACGATCGCGATCACCAGGATTCGGAATGCGCGCTTCATTTATGTACGTTTTCTCCTTGATTGGATGCTTCAATAGCGTCAGAATGTTAATTCTACACGCCATCCGGCGATTATTCAAGAAGAATGTGCTGTAAGTGTCGTTCTAACCAGGTTAGAATCGTGGGTTTCTAACCAGGTTAGAATCGTGGGTTCCTAACCTGGTTAGAATCGTGGTTGTTAGATTCGTGGTTATATGCTATACTTGGGCTACCAGGGTTATTTATAAGGAGGTGTGTATGCTGAAAAAAAACTGTCTTGCAATAGCTGTGATGATATTCTGGTCATGCGTACTGTCGATCAATAACGGCGCGTGTGAGGATCAGAATACCGGGACCATCGAGATCGTCAAGGGCGACAAGGCCGCAGAGACGCCTGAGGCCGCAGTAGAGGAGAAAACGGAGGCGGCGATAAACGTAAACAACGTAATATGCCCCGTATCAGAAGATGATATCGTTGCCACCGAAGCCGTTAAGTATGAATACGATGGCAAAATCTATAGTTTTTGCTGCGAACCATGTGTACGGCATTTTAAGAAATATCCGGATAAGTTTGTACACAGGCTGACTAAGCTCTAAGTGAATGTAACAGCTCAGCTTCAGAAGTAACTCGACGGAAGAACCGTCATTGCGAGGAAGCTATGGTTGGCCGGTATGCTGACGAAGCCTGCCTACCTGCAGGCAACGACAGTTGGCAGGCAGGCAATCCCAAAAACGAGATTGCTTCGTCGGAAAACAGTCTTACAACATCCTTCTCGCAATGACAGTGTCCCTATTTTTCACACCGATATCTTCGTTACCAGGAGCGAAGCTTTCATAAGAGACGATTCTTTGCTTTTAAGCCCTATACGAAGTTTCACCGCTCTCAGGAGCTGCGATGAATTGTTCAGTTCATGCAAAAAAGTAATCACCTGCTCCATGCTGGCTTCGACTTCTACCGCGATAGCATATTCCTTATAAAAATCCGTGCGTTTCGTGGCCTGTGGCTTTATGTCCACCAGGTTTACGCCGGTCGAGCGCGCCAGGCTTTCTATCTCCGCAAGTATATTCGCGACATCTTCTTCATCCGAAGAGGAGGACTTCTTCACAAAATCTTTATACTTTTTATATTCGCTTTCGATTAGATCCTTGTTATTAATATTGCGCAGGTCGCGGCTTAATTTTTTTTCACTGAAATCTATCTCCTGGTCGATACGCCGGAACTTCTCGCCGACAGGGCTTATGACAAGCTTGTCAACGAGGACCACCATTATTATGACAAGGGCCACTACGAGCCCTATTCTTTCCTTCTTCGATAATTTATTAAAAAATTCAAGATTTACCATAGTCTGTCCTATGTTATTTGTAATAACTCCGTCATTGCGACCCCACTACCGTCATTGCGAACCCCGAAGGGGTGAAGCCTGCCTGCCTGCTGCCTGTCTACCGGCAGGCAGGCAGGCAATCTTCGTCTCACCGTCCTCATTTGCTTTAGATTGCCGCGTCAGAAAATAGTCTAACAACATCTTCCTCGCAATGACGATGTGTTACTTCTGGTACACGCAGGATATCTCGAACTCCGCGAATTCCCTATTCCTGTCTTTCTTGGTAGTAGTATATGTAGTCTTGACGCTCTCAAGCATATCCGATTCCTCTAACTTCTTAACGTATTTAAAGACATCCGACATCGCTTGCCCGCCGCCCTTCAGGATGATCGACTGCTTTTCATCTATATTTATGTCCGTAAGGTATATCTCGTCGGGAGTGATAACGTATATCTCATTTATAACTTCGATCGCAGAGCCGTGGGAGTCCAGGCGCTTCTCTACCAGGCTGATAACGGTGCGCATCTTTTCGACGTTATCGGCCTGCGTCTCTATCCTGGATATCATATTCTTCAGCTTCACAAGATACGCGCTCTTATTATAGATATTTGTCAGGCAAAGGAACGACAGCATGGTGGCGATGGAGACTATCAATATACCCATCACGGTAAGCTGCTTCCTCTTCGCCTCCATCAGGCTTTGAACCTTCCGTTCGCCGGTAGTAAGGTCGATCTGCAGCTCTTTACCGGTTACAGGTACGCCGAAAAGTTGAGTAAGCGAAACGAATTTGAAATTCTCGTATGACAGGAGTTCCGCGCTATTCTGCACGCGGATATTCTTAAACTGGTCCGTATTCACCGTAGGGAGTTCCATTTTGGAGGTCAGGAGGATATCAAGCCCCTTTATGTTCGGGCCCGCGCCGCTCAGGAATATCTTCACTATCCTTATGCCCTTCTCCTCGGTCTGGTACCGCTCCAGAGACCGTTTCAATTCCTCTATAAACTTCTCGCTCCACGGCTGGGCCGACTCCGCATGCGAGTTTTCCATAAGGTGATTGGCCCCGATAAATATGTTTCTGGTAAAGGCCATTCTTCCTCTGCGTATCACTATGAAATCCGAATAATTGGAATCGATATCTATCAGGACTATGCCCTGGGAATCTTCCGTTTTTATTCCCGGCATATAGGTGGCGTTAAACCAGTTGAAGACTCCTTCGGAAGAGATCGCAACGCTCTTCACGTCCAAGCCCGCCTTTGTGAGCGTATCGGTGCGCTCGTTTATGATACTGCGCGCCGCTATGGCCAACATCACTTTCGCGTATCCGGAGGGGTTGATCTCCACTATCTTATGCGAAGAGACTATCTCTTCCTTCGAATAAGGCGTCTGTTTCCCCACCTGCAGGTTGATCATATCGCTTATCTCTTTGGGGTCTGTGGCAGGCATGTCCAGTATGCGCACCGTTACCAGATGGCGCGGGATATAGGCCACCACATTTCGCCTGTTAAGCTTGAAGTTTTTGAATATATCGTCAATAGCTACCGCAATGCTATCTTTTATCTGGGAGAGCTTTAATAGCCTGACCTGGTATATGGCCTTGCCGCTTTTCGCGCGGGGCCCCTGGACTATCTTAAGCCAGTCGTTCCCTATCTCGATCGCGGCTACTCCCGTATTGCGCTCAAACTTCATGAACTTCAAATTTAGCGATAAGCGGGGTATCTTTATCCCGCCGCCCCAAAACCCCGACTTTAAGGGCGCAGATGGGCGGGGCGGGATTTCGCCCGGACTAATGGAAGCCTCGGGCTTTATCTTTTTGAAGTAACCTTTTATGCCGCCGGTCATTCTTCTCTCCAGTACTTTATGAGCTTATCAACCCTGTCGTACACGAACGTTATGTCCTGCGCGCGGCCTTCCCGGGCCCAGGCCCCCTTAATAACGCCTCTGAAGCTATCGCTCTTTACGCCGAGCATCGCCGAGGCGCGCGCAAGATCTCCGGCATCACTTCCGGCGCCGGCGCCCGCGTTACTCAACACAGTCGCTATGGAGGAGGCGTCCGTAAATACATTATTCGGAACCTCGCCGGCGCTCTCGGAGCTGCCGGCTTCCCGAAAACTTATTATCTGCGACGCCGCTTCTTCGCTCAGGCCGAGCGCGGTCAACACTCTGGCGCCGGCGGTATTGACATTGACGGTGCCGTTGCCGTATATCGTGATAAGATATTTGACCTTATCGAAGATCTCCCTTGTCATGCCGCTCACCAGCAGCAGCTCTTCCGGGGCTTCAAAATAGCCGTTTTTACATGGATACGGCTCGCTTAAAAATTCGTAATAATCGCTTTCCTTTCCATCCTTATGCAACGAGTCGTCCTGGTCGACCCAATCCAGTATGCAGTCCGCTATCGCGCCGGCCTCATCAGCTCCGAGGCCGGCCTCCTTCTCAAACAAGTTCTTCAGGACGTACTGCGGCGCCTTATTTATATTGATCTTGCTCTCCTCGTCCGTAAGGCCGTATAGCTGTCCGGCCCCTTCCGCCGGCGATGATTTAACGGCGCTGAAAGTGCCTCCGCCGAGCACCACATCGTTAAAAGCTTCGTCATTTACGCTCCATGAGTCGTACAGGCTGTCGTAGTCGGGCGTAATATCATTCTCGATCTCCAGGATCGCCCTCTCCACTCCGGCGCGCGCGAGATAATACATTTTAGTCCTGCCGAGCAGTTTACCGGACAGTTCCAGCTGCGGCCTGACATATGAATTTACCGCTACAGCAAGCATCGCCAGGAAGAATAGGCTCCAAAGCACCGCAATGAGAATGCTCCCTCTCCTATTTTGCGCTCTCGTCCTAGTTGTTATCATTATCTTTCTTCAATGCTCTTACTTTTGCGAGGTTGAGCGACACAGCCGGCTGTATAAAGACAGCCCTGTTCAGCGTGATGATCTTGTCGCCGTCTTTGTAGCTTACCTCGATCTTGACTCCCAGAGGAAGCTTATCCTCCCTGTCTTTTAATTGCACATTTTCCTGCTTGGGCTTCGTATCCTCTTCATCATCTTCCATATCATCGGATTTATCCCATACGCTCGCCCAACTGTAAAAATCCGACTCCGGATCGTATACGTAGTATTTGAAATCCAGGCCCTCTATCGACGCCAGGCGCGTTATGGGGCCTCTGGCTCCGCGGTCTTTCTTAATGGCCTGGGTATATTTATTCTCTTCCCTGGAAACCATCTTCGTCTTACCGCTGTCGTCGAGATAATATGATATAGCACCCAGAGATTCTTCCGGCCGCCCTTCAGAGTTAAATTTCCTTATGAGCCCCGGGAAAGTAACCTTTTTCGAGCTGCCTATGAACTCTATCCCCCTGTAAGAGAACGCGTTCTTCAGGTCTCTCTCCATCTTCTCGATGGAGATCAGGACATCCGCCTTGACGGTGTTGTAGCCTTCCATTCTGTAAAAGATCCTCAATCCGCTGGAGAATGTCGCTACTATGGTCAATCCTATTATCGCCAGTATGCCCGCGACCAGCATCATCTCGACGAGAGTGAAACCCTTTACAGCTTTAAACACTATCGTCCTCCGGATAACTCTCCATATACGTCACCGCGTTGACCCGTCTGGCGGGGCTGCGGCCGGGATTCACTACGGTAACCTTCACTTCGTTCAGGGAATAGATCACTATCGTCTCCGGGTTATCATCCAGGGCCGTAACGGGCCCAACCACTTTAACCGCCTGAAGGCCCGTCGCCAGCACTTCTTTATCCCACTGCCATCTGCCCGAGCGTGTTGTGTCCATCTTTATACCGGAAGAGGATGAGTACACCTCTTCCGAGCGGCCCACCGGCATGTCGCGCTGGCTGATGTAATCCTCCTCTACGCTGCCCATTACGGCCTTTAATAAGCAGGCCGCGTCAGTATTATATTGAGCGATCTCCATCGCGTTCACTGATGTGGAATACGCGCGAAGCACTCCCACCATGCCTACGGCCAAAAGAGAGACGGCCATGAGTATCTCAATGAAAGTGAAACCCTTTGCAGCGTGAAGCGTGAAGGTGGTGGCGGTCTGGGATGACGGTGAGACGAAGATTGCTTCGTCGTCACAGTCGAGACCGGGGACTCCTCGCAATGACAGAGAGTGGCCCTCGCAATGACGAGGTTTTTCTGACCCCTGACCCCTGCACCCTGCACCCTGATGTACCCTACTTCCAGTTTTTAATATCGTCATCCGATTCTTCCAGGCCGTCTTTGCCTATGGAATAGAGGTCATAGGTCGTCTTATTGTAATTGCCGGGACATTTATATTTATAGGGGCCGCCCCATGGATCCGCGGGTACGCTCTCCAGATATGGGCCGTTCCAATTGCCCGGGACAGGCGCGGAAGAGGGGGAGACCGCCAGGGCGGCAAGGCCCTGCTCTGTAGTGGGAAAATTTCCGTTATCGAGCTCGTATAGTTTCAGCGCCATCGATATATTCGAATTGATGTCCGCTTTCGCGACGGCCCTCTTGGCCTGCTCGGTCCGTCCGCTTAAACGCGGCACGACCATTGATGCCAGCGCCACTATTATGACCACGACTATCATGAGCTCTATGAGTGTAAAGCCCTTTGCAGCTTTCAGCTTTTTACCGACAACCGACAACCGACAACCGACAACTGACATATTCATATCACTCTCCTTTGTAATAATCCAGCCACCCTTTTTCCAGCGCGGCTATATTCCTGATCGCATCGGCATATGCGTATGACAATGCGTCGTTCACGCTCTTACCGTCGCGCAACCCGCGGCAGAACTGCGCGAATTTATCGGGGCCGTACTTCTCTATGAGATATCCGACTAATGTCACCGCCTGAGCGTAAAGTTTGGCGGATACCGTAAAATTATTCGCGCTGCCCGCGCCGAGGCGCGTCAATTCGGCCAATGGTATATAATTTCTTTTTTTGATCAGGTTCTTTACCATATGGACGGCCCACTTACGCTTATCGACCTCTTCCCACTGGGAAATACCCTCGTCCAGCCACAGAGGGACGGCTCCCTTAAAACCTACAAAAT
>JAHJHP010000085.1 GCA_018823705.1 Candidatus Omnitrophota bacterium
AACAGGTAGTTCTCGTCCTGCTCGTTTGTTGCTGAACGGAGAAATCATTATATGGCTTGACACTTTACATAACAGGTCTTTTGAGAAGCAGAAAAAGGGTTTTATTTAATAACGTTTTAATAATAAAAGAACCGAGGATGTCCGCCTTCGCAATCTATAGTTAAATTACTCGATGCGTCGGCGGAATCCTACGAAGCACTCGGTATTTTAAGCCTTGAATGCGAAGTAGGATTTGAGGCCGCCTCCGGCGGCTGAGTTCCGCAGGTTCCCCTTTTTCTGCTGAACAAAAGATCGGTCCCTATGGTTTGAGATTAGGGAAATATTTTCAGTGCGAATATACTTCGCACTTAGGTCTAAGATGGGTTTTTTATGCTACGCGGCGATGAGGAAGTTCTCCATGCGGATACGGCGTTCATTGAGGTCCCCGGCATCGATCCTGGTTATTAACCTGAACCTCAGTATTGCCCTGATAGCGAAGGATAAATTATTCTGGGCGGCATCATCCAATAACGTCATTACCTCATCATCTATGGCTGAGCCGGAAATCAGCTCATAGTATGCCCTGATAGCATCTCTATTATTGGCCATAACCGCGCGGGCAAGGCCGATAACACCCTCGAGATACAGGTAGTTATTGCCCGTGAGCCTTTGATCGAGTATCAGCACGCTTGACTTGAGCGACGTCTCTTTGTCGGAGCCGTTCCATATAGCTTTATCACTGAACTCTTCCTTGGTAAGGACTATAGCGAGCTTATCCTTCGAGACATTCTGGTTCATCGCGACTCTTCTCATCTCATCCGGCTTCATGATCGCGATGTATCCGCTCTTAAGGACAGGCGCGAGCGCTATCTTGACCTGAGTGAGCTCCGTCTCATCACCATCACTTATAAATAGGTTCTCGGATAATAATATTTTGGTAGTGTCACCTGTTTGAGCCAGTACTCCGGCTTGGAAAAGATCGTGTATCTTATCAAGCGTCTCCGTTTCGGAGTTCAGTGAGCTTTGTTCGCGACGCAAATCAAATGTGAGCTCAAAATTTGTCCCCTTAGCGCTACTATCCGAAACGCCCTCTTCACGGAACCACGCATCGGCGTTAATATTATTGGTAAATCTGACAAACCTCTTTCCTTGATATTCAATAATTACACCGTCAGGATCGAGCGCAATCCTCGCAAATCCCTGTCCGCGAGGGTAAACGTTTAATTCGCCCGCATCGTTTAATGCTGCAAGTAGTATTCTCGAACCAATGCTGGCCCTTACAAGTTCATCCGGCAGCCCAGGAAGACCATTCCCCTCATCTTTTCCGATTATCTTCAACCACGATCTTCCGTTTGCAAAGCTTTCGATAGTTACCGTCAGCTCGCCACCATTGCCATGTTCCATAATATTAAAACCCAGTTCAATGAGGACGTCATTTACATCTCCCGCTTTCGCTCTAAGAATCGCCCGATTTTTAATTATAAAATTACCCACTTTAGCCGCAAACGCGTGTTCGTTTTGATCAATATCTTTATTTGAAATCTGCGCTCGTAGCAACACTCTGGTCTGTGCCAGCTCTACCTCGGGCGTATCCGGCGCATCCGGGATCTTCGCAGCTAAAGAGATACCGACCAACTCATTGCGACGCCTATCGTAAGAGGCTATCTCTTTATCGAGATGGTAGACCCTGAAACCGCCGCTCCAATCGAAATTGTAGAAAGGAATGATGCCAACTTCCCTTATCGAGCTGCCGCGGGCATAGTTTACACCTAGATTGTAACGTACTCCGTCCAGAATGAACCGCCCCTTATAGTCAGGTCTCCTGACCGCAAAGGTAAGGCTAAAGATGTCTTTTTTGGCATCATAGATGGCCACGGGATTGTCTTTGTGAAAGACTATAAAACCTTTCGCCCAGTCATCATAGGACGGAACAAGCTCGATACCGCTTGATGCATAGTCTATACCGATATTAAACCGTTTTGACTTATAACCCGGTATCGTAACTGAAAATCTGCCTTTATCGTCGGTGCGCCTCGTTATTTGGATCGGTTCAAATTCACCGGTGGATGAATCGCATATACCTACCAGATCGCCCTGGTGATATACCTCAAAGCCGTTCTCCCAGCCGGTTGATAATGGGGCAATCTCTATATCGCTTAACGCATAGCGGACGCCAATGTTAAACCGTTTTGACTTCTGTCCGGGAACGGCAATACTGAATCTGCCTTTATCGTCGGTGCGCCTCGATATCTTAACTGAATTTAATTCGCCCGCGGACGAATCGCGTATACCCATAAGGTTGGCAATGACCTTGTGCGCATACATAAGATCTAGTTTCGCAGGACGGAGTTTTTTGCCGACGAATTGCTCGAGGATCGGAGAGATATCACTGGCCTTCTTCTTAACGCTTTCAGGCACATAGTAACGAGCGTTCCTGCCTGATCCTTGAGTGTCCGTCTTTTTAATAAGAAAGAGATGATAATAGAGCGCCCGCAGGTCATATTTTATCGTCTCATACGATCGGTCAAGACCTCTGGCAATGTCATCAGCGCTAAGAGATATTTCAGACGTTGTGATATTCTGCAAACACAGATACTCAAAGACGCCAGCGATCGAACCGGCAGGCGGATTGCCCCTCCATACCCTATTCACGGGCAACCTTAAAGCTGCTATTTTATCGGCTATATTCAATACTTTCTCACGGCGAGCTTCCGGTATATGTTTTGCTATCGCTCTCAGCGCTGCCTCGCAACTCCCCAAGTTCTTCTTCGGCTTCTGGTCTTCTTTGTTCACCCAGGCTTGGATCGCAATTAAATCCTTTACGATCTCGCCGTATCTCCGTTTCGATGTGCTCTTGTCATCCATCTCTCCAATAACCGCTCTGAGCTCAGACTCTATTCCGGCCAGCATAAATACGATATTACGCCTGGCATCGGGACCTGTAAGCTCTCCCGCTGCCGCATAGTGGGACGCGTCTATCTCCCTGAGTAACGCGTCTCTCTTCTTTATATTTTCACTTATCTTGGCAATCCTGTTCCTGATGATCTCTTTTTTCTTAGCGCTCATTCCCCATCCGGCCAGAACATTCAAGACATCTTTTGAAAACCATACGAAGACGAGCGGCCTTACATAGCCGTGCTTTGCGATGCTATCTCTCAATACGGATATGTACCCTGCGACCTTATGTGAACGATACATCCTATTTTCGAGCATAATGAGAAGCGATTTGGCATTTGCCAGGATTCTGGAATCGAGCCGCTCGATCTTCCGGAATTCTCTGACAAAAGAGTGGGTTCTTTTATCGGATATCTCGGGTGTCACAACCGCTATCCGGGCCTGAGCAAGCTCTGTCTTGTCGCCATCCGCCGTAAAAGGATCCTCGGATAATAATATCTTGGTATTGTCATCTATTTGAGTTTGATTTTCGACCCGAATGTTCCGGAGCCCGAGAATATCCATCACCTCTTCGGGAGTATCGGCGATCTGTATATAATCCGCGTCTTTCTGGCCTATGAGCCCGGCGTCGGTATAAGACCGCGCCGATCTGATGATCGTATCTTTTATAGGTTTCCAGAAATTACTTCCGAGTAGCACTATGGGCCGGCGCGGGCCTTTATCGGTCTGCATGACCGTCATGATGCCTAAGAGCATGCTCATAGTTCTCTTCTCGCCCGGTAAAAATATAAAACCGGTTGAGTTCTCAGCGAGCATTATACGGTGATTCGACAGATCTTTTGCTATAAATGAATTATTTGAATTATCTTCGTTTTGAATTTGAGGCGACTCCTTCTCCGAATGAACGATCGATTTAAGCGTATCCTCTTCGTTTGGGCCGATTCCGGCTTTTATAGCCCTCTCCAGCGGGTCAACGCGCATTCCTACGTGAATGCGTACACCGCGAGAGGCCAGTTGCGAAGATATATTTTTGAGTTTACTCAAAGTTGTTGAGTCCTGGACCGGTCCGCCCAATACCGCTATACCAGGCTGCCATCCGGACAATTCCATGATACCGTTTCTGGTCTCCAGGTTTAACTTGGCCACCGCTTGGCCGGTCAAGAACCCATTTCCTTCTCCGGCATGCCTTCTCAGATAAGCGATAGCTTCATCTTTATCATTCGTGATCAACGGTTTCTCGCCGACATAATCCAAAAGTCCCGCTTCTTTCCACTGATCAAATAAGACGTCAAGGATGGGCTGCCAATAGTCCTTACCCATGAAGACGATCGGCTTATTGCGACACATCGTTTCAAAGAGCTCATCCATTGTACCGAATCCGCCGGGGAATATTACTATGCCTATGCTGTTATCGTAGAGGGCGACTTTCCGCATACAGAAATAGTTAAAGACATGATTATCCTCGACCCATTTGTTCACGCTCTGTTCAAACGTAAGATCGATCCTCACTCCCTGAGTAATATTGGCGGCTGTAACTACAGCGCCCGACTCTTCTCTTGCTTCAATGTATCCTTTAAGAGGTGCCTCCATCATGGAAGGGCCGGCGCCTGTTCTTATGGGCCATCCCTCACCGTAAACCGTCCTGCCGAACTGCCTGGCGATCTCATATACGGAATGATCTTCCGGTATGCGCGCGCTTCCGAATACAACCACGGCCGGCGGCCACTGGTTATGGATCTGCAGAATCTTCTCCCTCTCATCCTGCAGCTCCGTTAACATATGTTCCGCCGATTGTGAAAGAACTCGCGTTTCGCTCCGTAAGTAACGCGCCGTCTTATCAACGGACGTAGAAGCGGCGAGCTCATAAAGACGGCTCACGAAAGCCGGATCGTGTTTTACGGTCTCGCGAGGATTTTTTTTCACTACAAGATACTGCGCCGCTTCCAGCAAAAGACGGGCAAGCTCTTCCACTGTTATTCTGGCCAACAGATTCGCTCCGACCCAAATAGTCGGTTCAGAATCAGGATAGTGCTTATTAAGACCGGTTCTCACGTGCCACAGTATATGCTCTTCCGCGTCTTCTCCTATCAGTGAATGGCCCAGGATCAGACTCAATGAAGTGCTTTCAGCTCTGACGATCAGTTCTTCCTGTTCTAAAAGTGTAAGATTGGATAGGTTGGGCTTGCTAACGATAATATCTCTGAGTAAAGCCGCATCCTTAGCGCTTCTTATTTTGCTGAAAACGCCGGTCGACCTGAGCATATCCTCAAGCGGCGGATCCCTTGGGTTGAATCTGTCGCGCCGAACCCTGACTATCGTTTCATCCTTATCATGCAATTCGATAGCCCTATCTTCATCGATATGAGCCAGTATAAACGTATTTGTTATATCGCCATCTGAAATAGTATCCCCTGCCACAGGCAACTTTAACGCCAACATCTTATCGGCGATATTTAAAACTCTCTTGCGGCGGACTTCCGGTATGTATTGTGCCGTCGCCCTCAGGGCTGCCTCGCAGCTTCCCAAATCCTTTATCGGCCGCGCGGCCTGTCCGTTCACCCACTCTTGGATCGCCCTTAAATCGTTTGCGAGCCCCTCATATCTCTGCCTCAGGGTGCTCTGGCCATACATCTCTTCCGTCACAGCCCTAAGCTCGCTCTCTATACCGGCCAGCATAAATATGGTATCCCGCCTGGCGCTTGGCCGGGCATAAAACGATGTATCTATACTTCTTAATAGATCGTCTCTTTTTGCAATATTATCGGTTATCCTGGCTAACCTGGCATTGATGATCTCTTTTCTCTTTTTACTCATTCTCCAGTTTGCTAAAACGCGGGAGACACGGCCTGAAAACCATCCAAAAGCGTGTGACTTGATATAACCGTACCTCGCGATCTCCTTTCTCAGCGCGGATATTAACCCTTCGATCCTGTATGAACGATACATCCTCTTTTCCAGCAAGATGAGAAGCGATTTGACATTTGCCGAAATTCTTGAGTCCAGCCGTTCGATCTCCCGGCGCATTTTAGCGGCAGAACGGACTACATCAACAGGCCTCTCGGATGGTGTAGCCGCTTTAGGAGAGACAGTGCCATTCCTTGCCTCATCCGGAATTTTTACCTCCGGCGGTTGTGTGAAAGCGAGCTTAAGCTGCTCCCGCAGGATCGGCGCCGGAGCCTTTTCCTGCCTCAGGACTTGTCTTATGAATGATCCTGTTTTTTCCCGCGACGTACTTACTAAGCCGGGAATATCTTTTAACGGCGCGCCGGAATCGGCATACCGTAGAATTGTGCCTTTGCTGAAACTGATCATTATCTTACGATCGGCCGAGTAAAAAGAAACATCGTTTTCAGCGAGGAATCTCCGATTCTTATTAAGTATGGCCGCTATGCCTTCTAACGTTAACACCTCTATGGGGACTGCGGCATTTTTCTCTATCATGATGATAAGAGAAGTCCCGATTTTATATTCAGCAGTACTTCTTTCGCCAAAAGGCGACGGCGCAAGATTAGTATAATGAGGGCTCTTACAGGCAGTAGTGTATGAATATGCGGGTGTAATAGATTGAGCAATGAATATTAATATGAGGAATACCGTTAGTATCCTGACGGATATCTGTGGTTTACGGTGAGTTAAAGCCATGTCCTTCTTTCTTTATGTTTGTTCTTCTAACGAAGAGAGTAAAAAAATTTGTCAAATGTCTATGGATTATACCATACTTTACAATATTGCCAATGATAAATATATAACTTTTTTATACTTTAATTAACTCTTATTACCCTGAATACTATCTGCAATATTATATTCGTGTATAGCGCGGCAACGATATCATCAAACATTATGCCCAGAGAACCGGTCAACTTCTCAAGCCTTCTTGCCGGGGGCGGCTTTAGTATATCAAATATACGGAAGAGAAAAAATCCCAGGATCACGGAATACAGGCTGAATGGCACGAAGAATAACGCCAATAACATCCCGCAGGCTTCATCTATTACTATCATCGCGGGATCCTTCCTCCTGTAAACCTTTTCCGCTTCACCGGCAAATAATACTCCGAGCGTGAATAGGAATAGGATGGAAAATGCGAATAAGATATCGTTGTTGCGCACTATAAAGTATAAGATGAGTCCGCCGAGCGATCCCATGGTGCCAGGCATGAATGGCGAATGGCCCAGATAAAAGAAACTGGTTATCAGCTCAACTTTCCTTCGCATTTGTATACACCTCCCTGTTTTTTATAAGATAGGCCAGGCCGCTTATGAGCGTCAACGTCACCGTAATAAGCATAAGCGCAAATATCGCGTTTTTGTAAACGGCCTCCGTACCCGCGTTCCAGAAACTCAGCGACCGTGGAGGAGCTTCCCTGAATACTATTAAAAACAATATGGCAAAT
Organism: Candidatus Omnitrophota bacterium; assembly: GCA_018823705.1. Taxonomy (GTDB): domain Bacteria; phylum Omnitrophota; class Gorgyraeia; order 2-01-FULL-45-10; family 2-01-FULL-45-10; genus CAIMPC01. Next base: position 7,268 of record JAHJHP010000085.1, read on the forward strand.
ATTGCAACGACCTGGACCGCAGTCTTATGCTTACCGCCGCGATCCGCGGCGATCACTCTGCCCTTTGCCAGCGCAAGAGCCCTTAAACCGCTGACCGCAGCTTCCCTGAATATAATGATGACGACCATCCAGGCAGGCACGAGCTGAAGCTGGACAAAAGCCACGAATGCGGATAGCACAAGTATCTTATCGGCCACCGGATCCATCATACGGCCGAAATCGGTAATCTGATTATTCTTCCTGGCAATATATCCGTCAAGAAGATCGGTAACGGAGGCAAGAATAAAAGCAACGAGCGCAGATATCTTCGCCACGAGCCCCGGCATAAACAAAAGAATTATGAAAACGAAAGCAAGCGCTATCCTGCCGAGAGTCAACTTGTTGGGAAGGTTCACGCTATTTCTCCTATCAGATCATACTCGAGGGTGTCCGTTATCTTTACTTTGCAGAAATCCCCTATCTTTACACCCTCGGCGGTGACGTAGACTACCCCGTCTATTTCCGGCGCATCGCCCTGCGTGCGGCCGATAAATTCATCCCGCCGTTCCAGAATTCTGCCCTTCAAGACAGGCGAGGCGGGATTTTCCCGCCGTCGCTTCGCTTTGGCGGGATCCCGCCGGAAGTCGAATATCAAGTCGCAGGCGGGGCGCTCGGACGAATAAACACTTTGAGCTTCATTATCCTCCGTGGCCACCTTTTCGTCAATCAAAACATCGATGGTCCTGCCAAGATACTTCCTGCCGGATTCTATGGATATCTCCTGCTGCAGCTTCATGAGCTCATCATATCTTTCCTTCTTAATATTATCGCTCACCTGCTCCTTTATACGGGAAGCGCGCGTCAGGTTTTCTCTCGAATACATAAAAGCGCCAAGCCTTTCAAATTTTATATCCCTTAAGAATTCGACGAGTTCCCTGAAGTCCTTATCCGTCTCCTTCGGAAAACCGACTATTATCGACGTCCTTAAGATAAGGCCGGGTATCCTCTGCCTTAAAGCATAGATCAGCTTTTTAATATCTCTCTTTTTGCACTTTCTGTTCATAAGCTGAAGTATCTTGTCGCTTATATGCTGTATTGGGATATCGAGATACTTGCATATCTTCTTCTCCCGCGCTATCACACTGATAAGCTCGTCGGTATAGTGCGCCGGATGCGTGTAAAGAAGCCTGATCCATCTTATCTTATTTCTTAATTCACAGATGCTTCTCAGGAGGCGCGGCAGAGCTGTCTTGCCGTAACGATCCATTCCGAATAAGGTCGTATCCTGGCCTATTAACTCTATCTCTTTAACTCTTCCTCCACGGGCCAGATTGCGGACTTCCGCGACTACCGACTCTATACGTCTCGACCGGAACTCCCCTCTCAGGCGCGGTATTATGCAATAACTGCAGTGATTACTGCACCCTTCCGATATCTTGACATAAGCGTAGTGCGCCGGCGTAAGCGATGTCCTCGGAGAGTTCTCATCATAGAGGAAGTTAAGGTTATTGGATACCGGTGAGCGCTTTTTAGTTTTGTCGAAGGCCGCCATAAGCGCGGCTATTCTGGGTATATCGCTTGTGCCTATTACGAGATCGGCTTCGGGAAACTTATCGGCCAGGCTATCTTTATAGAGCTGCCCCAGGCACCCGCTGATAACGAGATATTTTACTACGCCTTTCTTCTTCAGATCACCGGCTTCTATTATCGCCTCTACCGACTCTTCTCTGGCGCTCTCGACGAAAGCGCATGTATTTATCACGACCGCGTCGACGCCTTCTTCGAGCGGCCTGGAAATCATGCCGATCCCCTTAAGCGAACCGATGATGACTTCGGAATCGACAAGATTTCTGGGACAGCCTAGGCTAATAACCGCGAATGTTTTCATATTTTCCATAAAGACGTAGGGCAGGTTAAAACCTGCCCTACGGTATATCCTTATAAATAGAGATCTGCTATTTACCTTAGCCTGATACCGGACCTCGTGATCTCTATATTCTTCAAAGTGCCTTTACCGGGAGAGCCCATCGACTTTCCATTTAATATGAGCTCGATAGATTCGCCGTTAGCCGCATAAATATTTAGCGCTTTTTCGGCTGTAAAGATCTCCGCCGTGCCTTTTGTCAGCTCGCGCTCGAAGAGCAGGACTCCATCGGCCTTCAACTTTATCAGCACATTCTTATTAACTTTTAAAAGCAGTTTTATCTGAACGTTCTTCGGGATAGACATCTTCGCTACGATCTTCGAAGTGGGACTCGACTTTGCAGTTCTTTTTAACGATCTCGCCTGTGAGGGGGAGCGTCTGGCCTTAGATGCTATCGCGCGCTTCGACGGATGCGGTCCCTTGAGATACGAGACCACCTTACCGCCTGCGAAGATTACGATCGCTATCAACACAGCTGCGATCGTTATAAGCTTAATGAACGGCATGAAGCCGGACACATTCTTTGAGTAAGCCTCCGATTCCGGCAATTTATTCGTCATTCTTGGTTCCGCGGCCGGACGAAATTTCTTGTATTCATTCAATACCTGATGGGAGTCTATGCCCAGGTACTCGGCATATTTCTTCAGAAAGCTCTTTTCATACGCGAGGTTGAGCATGCTGTCGCACTTGCCATCTTCAAGCGCTTTCAATACCGTCTGATGGATCCGCGTCTGCTTCTGGACCTGGCCAAGAGTAAGGTTCTTCGCCTCCCTGACCTCCCTTAACTTATCGCCAAGAGCGGACATATTTAATAAATCGGTAAATCTGGTATCAGCCGCCATTTTTTATCTGGTATTCCTCTAAGGTCACTAACAGATCCCGCGGTTTAGACCCCTGATACGGGCCTACGATGCCTTCATCTTCCATCATATCTATAAGGCGAGCGGCGCGTGTGTAGCCTAGCCCCAGTCTCCTCTGTAAAACGGATACCGATGCCTGCTTCGATTCTAAAATAAGCTTCACGGCCTCTTCATATACCTCGTCTTTATCAAATTTTTTGAATCCATGCAGCTTCTTCTGCACTTCCATTATATCATCGACGTAGTGCGGCTCTCTCTGGGCTTTAATGAAACCGGTTATCCTCTCTATCTCTTTATCGGATATCAGACTGCATTGAGCTCTCACCGGCTTCGTAGTGCCGGGCTCAATCAGCAGCATATCGCCCCTTCCGAGAAGCATATCAGCGCCGTTCATATCGAGGACCGTCCTGGAATCGACCTTTGACGCCACTTTAAATGAGATCCTTGCCGGAAAATTGGCTTTTATTATGCCCGTTATGACGTCCACGGACGGACGCTGGGTCGCGATTATCATATGTATGCCGACAGCCCTCGACAGCTGCGCAAGCCTGGTAATGGTGCTCTCCACATCTTCGCGCGCCACCATCATAAGGTCGGCAAGCTCATCTATCACCACCACTATGTAAGGAAGTTTTACGGGGATCGAGCCCTCGGATGAGCCTAAAGAAGCGTTCTTGTACTTATCGTTGTAGAGAGCTATATTGCGGACTCCCGACTTCGCAAAGAGCTCATACCTTGAGTCCATCTCGCCTACCACCCAGGCCAGTGTACTGGCGACCTTTTTGACGTCAGTAACTACGGGAGAAAGGAGATGCGGCAGGCCATTGAATACGGCAAGTTCCACCCTCTTCGGATCGACCATTATAAATTTAACGTCGTCGGGTGTCAAATTGAACAAGAGGCTTATGATCGCGGAATTGACGCAGACCGTCTTGCCCGATCCGGTCGCTCCGGCTATGAGCAGATGCGGCATCTTTGCCAAATCCGCTATAACGGGTACGCCGGCAATATCTTTGCCAAGCGCCAACTTCAGCGCTGAACGATTCTCTCTGTACTCCTTCGAATCGAGCACCTCTCTTAAGAAGACGAGCGCGCTGGTCGAGTTTGGCACCTCAAAGCCTATCGTGCCTTTGCCCGGTATCGGCGCGACGATCCTCACGCTCTGGGCCTTCATCGCAAGCGCTATATTGTCGCTAAGTGAAGTTATCCTGTGAACTTTCACTCCGGGCGCGGGTTCGAGCTCATACCTGGTTATCACAGGCCCCTTATTGATCTCGACAACTTTGCCCTCTATGTCAAAATCGCGCAGCGTCTCTTCGAGTATACGGGCTATCGACTCAAAATCCTCTTTTATCTTGCGGTTTTCAAGCGGCGGCGGCGGGTCCAGAAGATCCAGTCCCGGCAGCTTATAGCCTGAGGCCTCTCCGCTGGTTACGGAGATCGATGTAACCGGCCTGGGCGATGACTGTTCAACGGCCGTTTTAGCGGCTCTCGTATTCTGCGGAGCTTCGGCTGTAATTATTCTCGGTGGTGATTCTTTGCGGAGATCTTTGATGATCCGGTCTTTCGAGTTATGCGAACTGATATTTATAACGGGTTTCTTAATGACGACCCCTGCCGGGGCCTCGGGCCTGCTAAAAACTTTTTCCTTGATATCGACGGGCAGACCCTTAAGCTTTCTGTACAGCGCTGACAGGAATGGTAAGAGCAGAAATTCGGTTGCCAGAAGGAGTGAAAGCAGGAAGAGCACCGCTATAACGAGTATAGCGCCGGCCTTCCCAAGGTATTTGATCAGAAAGTCTGAAAATACCAGGCCCACTATTCCTCCCAGGCTGAATCGGAACGAATTACTCCCGCTCGCCATTATGGAAAATAACGAGCTCGACGCGAGGATAAGAAAGAAGGTCCCGAATATTTTAAAATGCACCTTCTGCGGAGTAATACCGTAGAGCCTCGCTATCGCCCATGAAAGGACCAGGAGGGGTATAACGTAGGAACTCATACCCATGATGAAAAATAACGCCGAACCAAAGTAAGCGCCGAACAATCCGGCATAATTACCCACAGGCGCGTTCGGGCTTGAAGTGAACTGTTTGAGGTCGTTGAAGCTGAAACTCACAAGACTTATAAATATGAGCAGGGAAGCGGCAAACAAGAGCACCGCCTGGACTTCGTTCCATTTGTTATGAAATTGCACCTTACCGTTATTATCTTTTTTCATATTCGTGTCACATCGACGTTATTACAAACGACGCGGCCAAAATGCAATAGATCCCGAAGATATAAAGCTTGTCCGTCTTTACCATCTTAATAAGCACTCTTATGGCCACCAGCCCTGAGATCATAGCGGCAAGCCCTCCCAACAGAAAAGAGAAAATATCCCCCGACATCAGGCCGGTTCCTATATCGCGGCATTTGAGCAGGCTTGCTCCGGCTATCGCCGGTATCGCAAGCAGGAAAGAAAACCTGACCGCGGTCTCTTTGTCTATTCCGGATAAGATCCCGGCGCCTATCGTTGCGCCTGACCTTGATATGCCGGGTATTACGGCTATGCCCTGCGCGATGCCTATTATTAAAGAATTGATCAATCCCGGCTTCTTACGTCTTTCGGGAGATTTGAACCTATCGTAAATAGCCGCTGCCAGGAGCCATAAGCCGGTAGCCAGGAGCATGTATCCGACTATATGCGGCCTGGAGAATAACTCTTCAACGACATCCCTGAACATCAATCCTATCATAAACGTGGGTATCGAAGCAACCACGACATAGAGCGCGGTCCGCCTCTCTTTCGTGATCATATTTAGTATATCCCTGCGGAAGTATATAAGGATGGCGATGAGCGTGCCAATATGCAGGAATATGTCGAACGCCAGTTTCTGCTCTTTTATGCCAAAGAGCCTTTGCATCAAAACGAGATGTCCCGAACTCGATATAGGCAAAAATTCTGTTATGCCCTGAACTATCCCCAATATGACGGACTGAGATAAGATCACTTTTACCCCGCATAAGGCGGAATTCCGCTCTACGGCAAACGAAATCCCGAAACTAAAAATTTCGCGGCCCTAAGGCCGTAGAGCTTCACTTTCCAGTATGGCCGAACCCGCCATGCGACCTGACGGTCTCATCGAGCTGGCTGCGCACAATTATCTCAGCCCTGGCTATATCCCTGATAACCATCTGCGCTATGCGGTCACAGCGTCTTATCGTAAAAGGTTCCTTGCCGTGGTTTATCATGATAAGGCCTATAAGGCCTCTGTAATCGGAGTCTATAGTGCCGGGGCTATTGACAATGCTTATCCCGTGCTTCAGCGCCAGCCCGCTTCTCGGGCGTATCTCAGCCTCGTAGCCTTCGGGGATATCTAAATAAATGCCAGCCGAGATAAGCTTAATCTCGCCTGGCAATAATACGACTTCTCCCTCAACATCGGCATAGAGGTCCATTCCGCTTGAGCCTCGAGTTGCGTATTCGGGTATGGGTAGATCCTCGCAACCCTTCTTTCTTTTGAGAGAGATTTTTACTTGCTTCAAATTTCCACGTTCCGCAGGGATCGTAGAGCTTTTTACTTCTTCTCTTTATCTTCGGCTTCGCTGGCTGCGGGATCGGCCTGTTTCTTTGAGAGATTGACTCTGCCCTGCTGATCTATTTCCATGACTTTAACGTTGACTTCATCGCCGACCTTCACCACATCTTCGACGTTCTTTACGAACTTTGCGGCCAGTTCGGAAACGTGAATGAGGCCTTCCTTACCCGGCAATATCTCACAGAACGCTCCAAAATTCATGATCCTCTTTATCTTACCCCTATAGACCCTGCCTACTTCCGGCTCTTCTATCATCCCCCTGATTATAGCAACGGCTTTCTCTATAGCAGCGCCATCCTGAGAAGCCACCTGACAGATACCATCATCGTCGATATCCACAGTAACGCCGGTCTCCTGGATTATCTTCTTTATATTCTTACCGCCGGGGCCGATCACTTCGCCTATCTTGCCCTGAGGCAGCTTAATGCTTACTATATGAGGGGCGAGATCCGATATCTTCTCTTTGGGCTTGGATATCGAGTGCAGCATCTTGTCCATTATGAACAATCTTGCCACTTTAGCGTCGGCGAAAGCTTTTTTGATAAGTTCGACGGATATGCCCTGTATCTTAAGGTCCATCTGGACCGCGGTGATGCCGTCTACGGTCCCCGCCACTTTAAAATCCATGTCGCCATAATGATCCTCGACCCCGCCTATATCGGTCAGCACGATCTCATGATTGCCTTCCTTCACAAGCCCCATCGCTATACCGCTGACGGGCTTCGATATGGGAACTCCGGCATCCATCAGCGACAAGGTGCTCGCGCATACGGTAGCCATGCTCGAAGAACCATTCGATTCCAGAATATCGGAGACCACCCTCACGGTATACGGAAACGCGTCCTTCGAAGGCATTACAGCCCTTAGCGCTCTCTCGGCCAACGCGCCGTGCCCTATCTCTCTTCGTCCGGGGCCTCTCATCGGTCTTGCTTCTCCGACCGAAAAAGGCGGAAAATTATAATGCAGCATGAAGCTCTTCTGCGTCTCACCCGCAAGCGCGTCTATAGTCTGTTCATCAGCGCTCGTCCCGAGAGTCGTCACTGACAGGCTCTGAGTCTGGCCGCGCGTAAAGAGTCCTGAGCCGTGAGTCCTCGGCAATACGCCCACCTCGCACGTTATCTGCCTGACTTCGTCAAAACGCCTGCCGTCAACTCTCTTCTTCTTCTGTATTATGTACAGCCTTATGTTCTCCTCCTCAACTTTCGAGAGCGCCTTCTTGATATCTTTAACGCTGTATTCTGAACCCTCGCCGGCGAGCTTGTCCGTAAGTTCTTTGGTAAGAGCCTGTATGGCATCCTCCCTCTGTTCCTTGGCGGAGAGCTTGTTTATCTCATCAAGCTTCGAGGTCGAAGCATCCTTCACTTTCTTCAGCAATTCATCGGTTACCTTGGATACCGTATATTCCCTCTTTTTGGTATTGAGTTCACGCGCCATCTTTTCCTGTAGATCGATCAAGGGCTGAAGCTCCTTATGCGCAAAAGCTATCGCATCGGCCATAATATCTTCGCTTAACTCTTTGGCTCCGGCCTCTATCATTACAACGCTGGAGCGGGTTCCCGCTACGATTATATCGAGATCGCTCGTCTCAAGTTCCTCAAATGTCGGATTGGTGATAAATTTGCCGTCTTTTCGGCCTACCCGCACAGCTCCTATGGGCTCGCCGAACGGAATATCCGATATCGTCAAGGCAGTCGAAGCGCCTATCATCGCCAGAATATCGGAATCGTTCTCGCCATCGCTCGATAACACCATAGTGACAACCTGCGTTTCATTTACATACCCTTCGGGAAATAGCGGCCTGATGGGCCTGTCAATCAGACGGCACGTCAATATCGCCTTCTCGCTTGGCCTGCCCTCGCGCTTAAAGAACCCTCCCGGGATCTTGCCTGCCGCATAGGTCTTCTCCTGATATTCGACCGTAAGCGGGAAAAAGTCTATATCTTCCCTTGGCTCTCTGGAAGATACAGCCGTAGCCAGCACGACCGTCCCGCCGAGCTGAACCATGCATGCGCCGTCCGCCTGCTTTGCCATCCTGCCGGTCTCAATGATCAAACTTTCTCTGCCTAATTTTATCTCGAATTTTTTTGTCATATGCCCTTTTTTTTATACAACAAGAAAATTACCGAAGGTAATTTTCAGTGGTTAGGAAAGTGTTTTATACTTTCCTATACCATAAAAAATGCGCGAACATTTATAATGGTACTTAGTTCGTACGCACCGTGAGCGCCGCTAAGGCGCTGACATCTACTTTCTTAATTCCAGCTTTTTGATAAGGTCGCGGTACTCCTGGCTATCTTTTCTTTTCAGATAGTCAAGCAACCTTCTCCTCACGCTTACCATGCGCAAGAGGCCATGCCTGGAGTGGTGATCTTGCTTGTGCGCCTTAAAATGCGAGGAAAGGGAGTTGATCCTTTCGGTCAAAAGCGCTATCTGAACACTAGGCGAACCTGTATCCTTCTCATTTGTCTTGAAAGCATTAATTATACTTGTCTTCTTTTCTTTCACTAAAGCCATTGTCCTATACCTCACTTTTCGCTTATGTTAACACACTATTTCCTAAATGTAAACACTTTATTTTCAGTAAAATCATTGACCCATTCCAGTCTGCATGATACAGTCAAGGGGACAGGCTACTTTTTATCGCGTAAATAATTAAAAGTAGACTGTCCCCTTTACTGGAGGTGACTTATGA